>NZ_JBEXCR010000024.1:7470-200344 GCF_040605375.1 Nonomuraea sp. NPDC005650 | reverse complement strand
CGCAAGATCACCGAAGCCCTCGACGCCGCCTGACAACATGCCGACCCCCACAACCCGCAGCGTGTCACCCGGGGTCCCGCCCGGACCCCGGGGACGCGGAAGAGCACACCACCATCACCCCGCGGCCCGGCCAGGATCGCCCTGAGCTGCGGAAGGTCATCCAGGAGATCGTTGACTCCGGTTTCGCCGGGGTGTCGCTGCGGGTCAACGACGAGGGGGCGAGTGGGCAGGGGCGGCCGAGGCGCGGATGCGAATCAGGCGGCGCGGAAGGCGTCGGCGTTGCGTGCGCACCAGGCGGCGAAGGTACGGGGCTTGCGCCGAAGCAGGCGTTCCACGGTGTCGGTGCGGAATCCGGCGGTGTCGGCGCGCATGAGATGGAACCCCTCGATGATGGCCTCGGCCAGCGCCGGGGGTGCCCCGTTGGGGAATCGGGAGGCGACGGCCTCCTCCGCGGTGGTCACCGCCCGGACCGCGATGTCCCGGTCGGCCGCCGCGGCGAGGATCTTGACCTGTTCGGTGATGGTGAACAGCTCCTCGCCGGTGAGGACGTACTCCTGGCCTTGATGGCCGTCACCGGTCAGAGTCAGGGCGGCGACGGCGGCGATGTCGGCGGGGTCGATCGGCGCGTACCGTCCGGGGCCGACCGGATCGAGGACGTAACCCGCCTCGCGGATGGTGGGCAACCAGTCGAAGGCGTTGGTCATGAAGCCGCCCGGTCGCAGGAAGGTGGCCGGGACGTCGGAAGCCCGGATGGCCTGCTCGCGTTCGTGGTGCCAGCGGCCCATGGCGGGCATGGGGTCGCCGAGCACGTTGAACGAGGACAGGTGCACGATGTGGCGCACCCCGGCGGACCGGGCGGCGGCGACGGCGTGCCGGGTGTGGTCGAGGCCGATGCCGGGAGTGAGCAGGAACAGCCGGTCGACTCCGGCGAAGGCGGGCGGCAGCGTCGCCGGGTCGTTCAGGTCGGCCACGACCCGTTCGGCCCGCTCGGGCAATGCGGCCGCGCGGGCCGGGTCGCGGACCAGGAGGCGGAACGGCACGCCGGTCTCGTCCAACTCGCGGACGAGCTCGCGACCGATGTTCCCGGTCGCGCCGGTGATCAGTATCATGAGAACCCCTAAGTCATGTACCGGTTAACGATCAGAGAGAACGTTAACCGGTACACGATCTCCCGTCAATCGCACCATGCCGCGCCCGCGACGTCACCGGAGGCCCTCGACGTGCCCGAGTTCCTGGACATCCACAGCAAGACGTCGAAGGCGCTGCGGGCGGTGGCCGATGCGGCCATGCGGCGCCATGGGCTGCACCTGGGGCAAGATCACCTGCTCGCGGTGCTGTGGCGGCAGGACGGCCGCACCCCGGGAGAGGTCGCCGCCGCGCTGAACGTCACCACCCCCAACGTGGTCAAGGCGGCCACCCGGATGGCCGCGGCGGGCCTGCTCACCCGGCGCCGCGACGACCGGGACAACCGCCTGGTCCGGCTGTGGCTCACCGACGCCGGACGCGCCCTGCAAGCACCCGTCGAGGAGGAACGGCGGTTGCTCGAAGAGCAGGTCACCGCCGACCTCACCGAGACCGAACGCGAACATCTCCTCAACGCGCTGAGGAAGATCCACCACTCGGCGAGCGCCCTGCTGGACGCCCCCGCCGACCACCGCGGCTCGGCCACCACCACCTGAAACGCACTCCTGCGGCCGTTCTCCGAGCCCGGCCACCCCCAAGCGCCCAGCTGACGGCCGCGCCGAACCACTTCGGCGAGCAGCAGCCCCCGTCCGACCTTGTAACGCTCGGCCGGCCGGGAGCGCCGGCGCGGTGAGTGCACACCGAAGTCGGTGCCGCCGTACGCCCTGGTACCGGCCACTGGATGACGGAGAGTTGACGGCGCCCGCGCTGGACGGTCACAGCGGCGGCGCTCCCAAGCCGGGGTGCGACGTGGAGGTCGACCACTGGGTGCTCTTCGGGACGGACGAGGCGCCCGAAGGGTGGGGTGAGCCCGTCGAGTACCGGAAGGAGATGCGAGGGCGGCTGCGGGCCTTCCTGCCGGATGCCGTGATGGGACAGCATTTCGGCGGGTGGATGGCCAACGGGGACTTCGCGTTGTCCCATGACGACTTGATCAAGGGAGACTTGGCGCGAGTGCGGCGGGTGGGGCCCTCTTTGCTTGATCTTCAACCTGTCTGTCCAAGCCGGTCAGGGGCGCGATAAGCGACGCTTCCAGACTGCGAGATCGCGGGCCAGATGGGCACGCCGCAAGCCACGCGAGCGCAGGTAGCGGAGATCCTCAGCAGTGTCGTACATGAGCTGGACATGGAAGTAATTCACATGCTCCAGCACCGCGAACAGCCCGAACCCCAAGCCCGGCCAGCTTCCAGCCCCCGGATCGACCACCACCGCCCACACGATGAACAGCAATCCAGCCACCAGCACGACAACATTGCCCCTGCGGGCGACCACGAACACTCCGGCTCCTGGGAGGGACCTGTTTCGCGTGGCGATCTGGCGGAGCTTGGCCGACCAATACCCGGCCCCCTCCAGTAAGAGAAGCGCGAACAACGCGAAGCCCACGCTGTTGCCCGCTGTCACCGGAAACCCCACCACGCCAAACCAGACCACCGCCTGAAGCGGGATATTGAGCAACTCCAGCCAACCCAGCGACCGCAACCGCCGCTGAGCCCAGGCGCGGGAACGATGATCCATCTGACGACTATGGCAGCCCCGCCCCCGGCCAGGGAAACCAGAGCCCACCTGGAGGCGGCCGATCTCGAACCCCATGTCCTGATCAGCCACTGTCGCCGACACGGCGACCCACTCCCTCACCTGGAAACCCTCTGGCGAGATTACGCAATACGCCGAAAAGCGATCTAGACCAGCATTTCACAATAAATCAAGCAAGAGATCATAGCCATGGAGACGCCGAGCAGAGACGTCCATATCTGGACAATTCACTAAAGGCGCCTGCACGAGATCGCATGCTCCTCTATTGTTTTCCCTCTCGGAGAGGTCGCCGAAGAGGAGAGCCCAGTGGTCGATCCGCGCGACTGGTCAGGCCTGGCCCGAGGCCGCCACGATCATTTCGATGATCGGCTCGGCCAGCCAATCGTTCGCATGCCCATTCCAAGTTCTGGCCAGCGATGGGCGCCGCTACTTCGTCAAGGCACTGGGCGGATGTCAGGAGTTCGCACGTGGCTCGCTTGCCATCGAGTATGTGGTCGCCGAATTGGGGCGTCTCATCGGTGCGCCTGTGTGCGGCAACAGCCTGATCAGGATCCCCGAAGATCTCGCTGACTGGCCGATGCCGTTCGGCAAGCTCCAGCCCGGCATCGCACATGCGAATGCTGCGATAGGGCGAGCGGTGGAGGCCCGCCCGGCACTGCAGCATCGAGCGCAGGACGACAATCGCAGCCGCCATGTTGGGCTTTACGCCCTATATGACTGGTGCTTCGGGGACGACGCGCAATGGCTGCACGATGTGGACGACGACCGAGCCATCTACAGCCACGATCACGGCTTGTACTTGCCGCCTCACGACGGAAGCATCAGGGCCGACCTCCTGCGGCGGTGTGCCGATGAGTCGAATGAGCTGCCCGACCCTGCAGACGGCCTCGATGCAGAGGCAGTCAGGAGAGTGTCAGAGGCACTTGAGAGAATTAACCGCGATGCTCTCGTCAAGGTTGTGCGTGGCGTGCCAGCATCGTGGCCAGTGACCGACGACGATCTGGAAGCACTCGGCTGGTTCCTCGAACATCGGGCACCAGCGGTCGCCGCCAGGCTACGAGCGTTGATCTGAAGGGAGGTCGGTCCAATGAGTCGTTACGTCTACTCGATTGTTCGCTGTCTCCCGGACCCGCGCACCGGTGAGTTCGTCAACATCGGGGCCATCGCCGGAGATCCCGTCACCGGCCGATGGGCGGTCAGGCAAGTGAGCAATACCGAGAGGATCCCCAAATTCGCCAGCGGGCCGGCTCTCGAAGCTGCCACGAGTTGCCTCTTGGCCCTCGGTGAGGAGATCGACCAGAACCAGGCCGCCCTCATGGAGGATGAGGGCGAACCTCTCAACGAGGACTGGCTGGCAAAATTGCACCGCGATCATCGCAACATCGTTCAATTCAGCGAACCCGCTCCGATATTGGCGGATGATCCACAAGAAGCCCTCGCGTTTGTGTTCGATCAGCTCATCATCGATCCGGTGACACCGTCAAAAGAGCCACATGTCGCCAAATATGTTCTGCGCCGCAGCCTTCGAGAGGCCTTCAAGCAGGCGCTGATTCAAGAGAGTCTGATACGCACCAAAGTCGAGATCTTTGTGGGCGCCCGGGTACACACCCCGATCGACTTCGCGATCGCGAATGGCAGGGTCGTTCAACTCACGCAGGCATGGTCATTCCAGCTCGCCCAGGTTGAAGACGTCCCCATGAAGGTAAAGGCCTGGGGGTACGCGCTGGAGCGGCTGCGGAGGGGCGAAGATGCACGAGTCATCGACTCGGTCGGCCGGACGAGCACCATCAGCCCGAACGTCGATTTGCAAGTGGTCATCGCGCCGCCTCAGACTCGCCAGCAGAGAGACGCGTTCGAAGAGGCTCAGCAGGTGTTCCAGAATCTATCCGCCGAAGTACATGACCTCAGTGAGGTGTCAGCTGTCTCGGCGAAGGCGGCCGAGTTGGCACAAACGCTTCGATAGCTCGGGTGCTTGCTGCTCGTTCTACCAGCCCACGCAATGCCGCCGCCGGGCAACAACCGGCAGTCAGGGACGAAATCGAGCGGATGCAGGAACAGTTCGACCTCACCGATGACGAACGCCAAGCCCTCGAAGGCGACCGTGATGCGTCGCCCGGCCTGGCCGCGGAAACGCTTCGACGACGTGTGCGACGCTCCCTGGTCACGGGATGGGGACGTGGCACCAGACCACGCGTTCCTCTCGTTCGGTGACGTACGTGCCCCACCTCCCCGCACAGACCGCGGCAACGGCGACGATGCCCATGCCTCCGGGCCGGCCCATACGCGGGATCCAGTCGTTCCAGTCAGCCGGGAGCGGCAAGCATTCCGGCCCCGCCCTGGTGTTCACCGCATCAGAATGGGCCGCCTTCAAGGACGGCATGGCCAAGGGCGAATTCGACTTCTAGTTCGTAGTTGAGGGTGCCGTGGCCGGACTATCCAGGTACGGGCGCGTTCGCCTCGCGCCAGCGGCCGGGTGGCAGGCCGTGGTGGCGGCGGAAGGCCGCCGCGAACGCATTGGGTGAGGTGTAGCCGGTCCTGCGGGCGATCTGCTCCAGGGTGAGCTCGCCGGCCAGGAGGTAGTCCCGGGCCAGGGTCAGCCGCCAGTCCGTCAGGTACTGCATCGGGGTCTGTCCGAGCGCGCGCTCGAAGTTGCGGGCGAACGACGGGCGTGACATGGCTGTCAGGTGTGCGAGCTCCGGGACGGTCCAGCCGCGGTGTGGCTCTTCGTGCATCGCCTGGAGCGCCCGGCCGAGCCGGGGATCCTTGGCGGCGCGGTACCAGCGCGGCGCGCTCGAGCTCTGCTCGTAGGACGCGCGCATGACAAGGACGAGGAGAACGTCGAGCAGCCGGTCGAGCACAGTCTGGCTGCCGGGCGCCGATTCCTGGAGCTCCCGCGAGATCAGGGAGACGACATCGTGCACCTGGTCATGAGCGGACGGTCGGATGACCAGCACGGGCGGGAGCGCCTGGATGAGACTTCGACCGACGTCACCGGAGAGGCGGTAGGCGCCGCACAAGAAGACGGATGCGCCCGGATCGGCGGCATCGGCGTCTGCCGTGGCCGCCCAGAACTGTTCATGGGAGACGCAGGTGCCGGGGTTCGGCTCGTCCGCGATGTGGTGGTCCCGCCCACCGACGACGACCGCGAGGTCGCCCGGCAGCAGTCGCTCGGCCTCGGCTGCGTCGTCCAGCCAGAGCCACGCGTGGCCGCGCAGCACCGTGTGAAGTGAGAGCTGGATGGAGCCCGGCAGGGTCAACCCCCAGGGAGGGAAGGCCACGGAGCGCGCGAAGACCGCTCCCGACGCTCGAGCCCTCACGAGATAATCCTGCAACACGTCCACAAGGTGAGCGTAACGCGTTGCAATCTGAGCGCAGTACGCATTGATAGGCGCATTGCGGTAGAGCACTGTGGATGCGTAATCGAATCACAGCCCACGGTCCTCGTCCTCGGAGCGACCGGCAAGACCGGCTCCCGCGTCGTCTCCGACCTACGAAGCCGCGGTATCGCGGTCCGAACGGCCGCGCGATCAGGCGCTGACGTCGCCTTCGACTGGAGCGACCGCGACACCTACGCCCCAGTGCTCAAGGCCGTCACCCGGGTCTACCTGATGGCGCCCATCCTGCGCACCGACTTTGCCGCGGACGTCTCGTTGTTCCTCGACGAGGCCGAGTCAGCCGGGGTTGAGCACGTGACCTTCCTCAGCGCGTACGGGATGGAGCACGCGCCGCAGGAGATCGCCACTCGCTCGGTCGAGCTGGACCTGACCAGGCGAAATCGGCTGACCCACACCATCCTGTGACCGGCGTGGTTCATGCAGAACTTCAGCGAGACCTTCCTCAAGCCGATGAACGGCGCCGTCGTCGTCCCCACCGGCGAAGGTGCCGAGGCATTCATCGACGTCGAAGACATCGCGGCCGTCGCCGCGTGGAGCGAGAGCCCGAAATGATCGACCACGTCTACATCTCGGTCACCGACATCGACAGGGCATCGGCGTTCTACCTCGAAGCCCTCAAGCCCCTGGGCTGGAGGGAGTTCGGGACCTACAGGGCCTCCTCCGGGCCGGACAACGTGCCCGACCTCTTCGGCATCGGTGACACCGCCTATGTCTCCGGCACGGGCGTCGGCTCAAGCATCTGGCTGCGGCAGCGCAATGCCGGTGAGACGGGCCTCTACCTCGGCATCGTCTGCGACAGCAACGATGCTGTCGACGCTGCCTACGCCGCGGCCATCAGGGCCGGTGGCGTCGACGAGGGCCGGCCGGCCGACCGATCCTACTTCGCACCCGGCTACTACGCCGCCAACGTCGTCGACATCGACGGCAACCGGCTGGAGTTCGTCCACAAAGCCTGGAACGCTCCGCGTTAGGCCGGCGGCGGGCAGGACGGGGCCCTGGCTTCGGTACCCACATCGACACCGACGGCCCGGAGTCCTGATCCGGCGACGAGGGCGTCGCCGAGTTCCGAGCGCAGATAGAGGACCGAGCGGCCGTGGCGGGCGCTGGCGAGGAGGCCGGCCGCGCGGAGGGTGCGGAGGTGCTGGTTGACGGCTGAGGGGGTGACGCCCAGGCGGCCGGAGAGCTCTGTCGATGAGGCGGGGGTCTCGAGCATGGTGAGCAGCCCTGCCCGGGTGGCGCCCAGAAGGTCGGTGAGCACCCCTGGGGAGTGACGGGGCTCCGGTTGCCAGAGCGTGCCGACACCCCGAGTGCCGTACATGATCAAAGGGGGCTCGGACGGGGAGATGGGGACGGTGGCTGCCCGGCTGAAGAGGGTCGGGACCAGGGTGAGGCCCTCGCCGCTGGTGGAGCGCCGGTAGCGGCCGTCGCTGATCAGCCGCATGCGTACGACGCCGTCCTTCAGCTGAACGCGCTCGCTGAGGTCGGCGAACATCGCGGCCAGGCCGTGGGCCGAGATGACCTGGCCGCGGTGGACCACGTCGGCCTGCAGGACCGCGCGCATCCTGGGCCACCAGGGCGCGAAGCAGGTGCGCCAGTAGTCCCGCAGCGCGTCCAGGATGCGGGCCGACGGATCGCCGCGCAGCGACTCGGGGAGCCGGGGGTGGAGGGCGCGCAGGTCGTCGAGCACCCGGTCCACGGGCACGCGGGCGACCATGGCGAGTTCGTCGTCGATGCGGGTGAGCGGGGCGTGGGGGCGGGGTGACAGGTAGTCCGGTGTCCACATGTCGTCGTTGGTGAGCGCTTGCAGCAGGGGCACGTCCAGCGTGGATCGGGCCTGCTCCGTGCGGCGCAGCCAGGGCAGGTGCACGGGATAGCGCCCAGGGTCGCGGAACGTGCGCAACGACAACGTGAGCTCGTTGAGCGGCGAGATGGCGAAGCGGACGTCGGCCACGTCCATCCCCGCGAGCTCGTACTCGATCAGCCCCGCCATGAAGCCATACGCTACATCAATTGGCGACAAAGGCCCTATTACGGGATAAAGGCCCCCGTGATCCAGACCTTCTTCCCTCAGGACCGCGTCGCCCGCTCACTGACCGTCAGCACGATGGCGTTCGCGCTCTCCAGCGGCGTCTTCTACACCGTCAGCACGCTGTACTTCACGCTCGTCATCGGGCTCAGCGCGACGACGGTGGGTCTCGGGCTGGGCATCGCGGGCGGCACCGGGGTGCTGGCCTCGTACGCGGGAGGGTGGCTGGCTGACCGGGTCGGCGCGCACCACGTCCAGACGGTGGCGACAGGGCTCAACGGGGTTGCGCTGCTCGCCTACACGTTCGTCTCCGACGCCGTCGCGTTCACCCTGATCGCCTGCCTGGCCGTGATCATGCGTTCGGTGGGCTCCTCGTCGAAGCAGGCGATGCTGGCGCGGTGGTACACGGGCCCGGAGCGGGTCGAGGTCCGGGCCCGGATGCGCGTGGTCACGAACGTCTTCATCGGCCTGGGCACGACGGCCGCCGCGGCGGCGCTCCTGATCGGCACCGCGTCGGCGTACCGTGTGGCGGTGGTCGTCGCCGGCGTCCTGCTGCTGGCGGCCACCGTGCCGCTGGCCGGGCTCGGGCGTCAGGTGCCGGAGCTCGCCGACAGGATGACCGCCGTCAGGGAGCGCACCGCGTCCACCGGGCCTTCGCCGCTCAGGGACCGTACGTACATCGCGAGCGTGGCGTGCAACGCCGTGGTGGCCACGCAGTTCGGCCTGCTGACCGTCGGCATGCCGCTCTGGGTGGCCACCACCGGCGCGCCCACCGCCGTCGTCTCCGTGCTACTCGTCCTCAACACCGTGGTCGTGGCCGCGCTCCAGGTGCGCGCCTCGCGCGGCACCGACGACGTGCGCCAGGCCGGGCGCACGGTCAGGCGCGCGTCGTGGCTGCTCGCGACGGCATGCGGTCTGTACGCCCTGGCCGGCTACGGAAACCTGGTCGTCGCCTGCGTCCTGTTCGTCTTGGCCGCGTTCGCCCACACCATGGGTGAGATCCTGGGCGAGGCGGGTGGCTGGGGCATGGCCTTCGAACTGGCCGACCAGCGCAGCGCCGGCGCCTACCAAGGCCTCAGCCAGACCGGCTACGCGATCGCCGCCATGTTCTCCCCGATCCTCGCCACCACCGCCGTCGAACACGGCACCGCGGGCTGGGTCGGCCTGGCCGCCCTCTTCGTCCTGGCCGGCACGGGCGCCGCCGCGGTGGCCCGGCACGCAGCCCTGATGATCCCCGCCGACTAGTGCGTTGACCACATACGTTCACCGGGTCTGGTGACACGCCTTTCGAGGTCCATGGCGGGTGCGCCGGGTGGCCCCACCACTTAGCCCGAGTGACGGGGCAACTGTTACGTTCCGGGCATGAAAAGAGTCCCGTTCACCGGTGGTGAGAAGGAAAGCCTCCAGGCCAGCATGGACCGGCATCGCGACGCGGTGCTGTGGAAGGTCGAGGGCCTGGACGACGAGGCGCTGCGATGCCCCATGACCCCGTCCGGGACGAACCTCCTGGGCCTGGTCAAGCATCTGGCGGCCGTCGAGTACTGGTGGTTCGCCGACGCGTTCGGGCAGGAGCACGAGGAGCTCCCGTTCGACGACGATGACGAGGACGCCGACCTGCGCGTCGACCCCGGCGAGACCACGGCCGACGTCCTCGCCTTCTACGCCCGCGCCCGCGCGTCCTCGGACGAGGTCATCGAGAAGTTCGGCCTCGAGGACCTCGGCACCAACGAGCGCGGCGAGAAGGTGACGCTGCGCTGGGTGCTCATCCACATGATCGAGGAGACCGCCCGGCACGTCGGCCACATGGACATCGTGCGCGAGCTCATCGACGGCGCGAGCGGCGACCACCGGCGCGCCTAGCTAGCCTTTGTCGCATGACCACGGAAGATCAACTGGCGGTCGTCGATGGCCTGCTGACCCGGCCCTTTCCGAGCGCAGAAGAACAAGCGGTGCCGGCGGAAGGCGTATGGGAGGGGTATCGCCGCAGCGGGCCTGGCTACCACATGTGCTACCTGCAGGCCAGCCGCGACTTTTGGGACGACCGCAGTGAGGATGTCGTTGAGGCGGCGGAAGAAGAGATCGCTGCCGCCTTCGAGTCGCTGGCGAGCGCACTGACGTCGCGCTGGGGCCGGCCTGAGAAGGTCGACCTAGTGTCCTACTTGGAGGGCGAGATCGAAGAGGTTGAGCCGATGGGTAGCGTTTGCCAGCTCACCGATCGGATGTTCGTCTGGCATCCGGGCCAAGGCCGATGGGTCGCACTGGCGGTCGGCCAGCCTGATCGGGAGTTCCCGATCGTGTTGCTCGCAGCCGTTGGTGAAACGTCGCTCCTCTGAATTGCCGTCCATCCCGGGGACCGCCCGGTGAACCTTTGTGGTCACCGCACTGGCGAATGCGACTTGTCACCGGTTATGTGCGGCCGCGGCTGCCAGGTAGCGAGCGGGACTTGGGTGGCATCGCTCAGGTCTACTCGGCCGAGTTGGAGCGTGCCCGGGAACCGGGTGAGGGCGGCGGCCCAGCACGGTCAGGGCGGACACATCCCCACGACTCCGCGCCGGCCCTTGGGTTCGCGGCAACTCTGGGATTTCCGCGGGGCCAGCCGAGCGAACACGAGATCCGGTTGGATAGTGACCATGCAGGTAAAGATCACCGTCCAGCGAGTGCGACTGGGAGCCGCGGAACTCCAGGTGATCCGCCCGGCCAAACCCCTGGCCAATGGGGCGCTCTACGACACCGGCGATCAGTACCACATGTATGTGGACCGGATGGATGGCCGACGGATCGGCGCGCTGTGGCTACTCGCGGCACGATCTCCACGGTCGCTGGTCTACCTGCCGATGCGTGCCACTCCGCCCGCTCCAGGGATCAACCCCGACTGGGACAAGGAGGAGAGATGCCCGGACCGGCCACTTGATCTCGTGCTGGCCCATCACTCGTTGCAGTTCCCGCAATCACGCTGGAAGCAGCTGAGAAAGCAGATCACTGCTGGAAGCGCTGCCGGTGAAGTACGGACTGCGAGTGTGCCGGACACCGACCTGCCCGCCGACGAAGAGATCGACTACCGGGCGCTGAATTACCGGGAGAACAGGGACGCTCTCCACCAGCGTGTGCACGCCGAGACGCTCTTTTTGACCGGCAGCGCTGCCGCGTTTCGACAACCTGCCCGTCACTTTTTCGCCGTGGCGAATGAGGGGCCGCCTGCTGCCGCGACATCGCTGTACATCTCGGGCGCCTGCAACTACCACGTCTGTCGACTGTTCTACTGGCCCAATCTGGATCCGGGGCGCGGGCAGGACATTCATGTGGAGTACTCCCCGCGATGGACGACTTGACATCCCTTCGAGATCGCGGTCTTGATCTGCGCGGGATAGCCTGATCTGTCTCAGCAGGAGCATGTTTGGAGAGGGCGCGTATTTATGACGCAGAGGCTGTCGGTATTGCTCGGGTTGCTTGGCTTAGGGCTGGTTGGACTGACGCTGGGAATCGTGGTGAACCGGGGCTACGGCATGATCCGCCCGCTAGACCCTGATCCTCGTCTGGTGAGCGGATATTTCTTCGGCGTAGCTCTCATCGCGGGAGTACTCATCGTCCGGATCAAGCCTGGCGTGGTGAAGTCGATCGTCCTGCTGGCCGGCGTCGGAACAGTTGCCGCGCTCCTGGCTTTTGGCGCCTTCGTAGTCTCTGGGTTCCTCTATTTCGAGTGATCCAGAACACGAAAGACGCGACGACTTCCGGAATGCATCCGGGCAACAGGCGACCCCTGAAGCGAGCGGAGTTTTCCTGGTGGGCTCCAACTGGCCAACCCGGTAAACGGGCAACGGGCGGGGCCTGGTGAGCGGAGCGAGCGGGGGTTTCGGGGGATCGAAAACGGCGGAGCCCCCTGGGCGGCGCCGTCCGGAACCTCCTGGCGCGAAGCGCCCCATCGTGGAGGGCGATGCGTTTCGGGCGGAGCCCCTGGGAAGCGCCGGGCTTTAGGTGCCGCCTCGTCCCGACCATTTGATTTCGTACGGGCGGAAGGTTACCTGCCGGCCGTCCACGGTGGCCGTCACGTCGCGGTCCGAGGTGTTCACCATGACCACCTGGCGTTCCTGGCCCAGCGCCCTGATTTTCGGGTCCGAGGTCGTCACCGGCTCCGCTCGCACGCCTGACGGGAACCATTTCGTGAAGCCGCTCAGCAGGCCCGCCATCGGCATCTCGCCGCCCACCTTGGGGCTCCAGAGGCAGCCGGCGCACTCGCCCGCGCTCTTCTGCTGCGGGTTCCAGTAAAGGGCCGTCGTCACGCCGCTCTTCGCGAACTCCATCAGCGCCGTCGCCTGCACCGCCGTGCGCTTCTCCTCCGACCAGCCGGAGTTCTCCGGCTCGACGTACCATTCCGCCCACCACACGGGCAGGTCCTTGCTCTTCTGCCGCAGCCACGTCGTGATGGCGGCGAACTTGGCCTGGGCGGAGAAATCGTCGGGTACGTTGCCCCGGTCGTTCGTCATGGACGCGCCGTCGACCACGACGAAGTCGGCGCCTTTCTTGTGCTCCAGCCAGTACGTGATCGCGTCCAGCGCCCGCTGGTCCACCGTGCCCCACGGGCCGCTCAGCTCCGAAGGGCCGCCCTTCGAATTGCTCTCGATGGGAATGTACGGGCCGCCGAGCTGAATGTCCTTGTTCACTTTCTTCAGGGCCGTGTAGACCTTGTTGTAAAGCTCGGTGTACCCCTCGGCGTCCCAGCGGTTCGTGGACGGGTCCCAGAAGCCCTTGAACTCGTTCCACACCATGTAGTGCTTGACCGTCGGATACTGCTTGGCGACCTGGACGGCCAGTTTGGCGTAGTCGTCGAAATGCTCGCGTTCGGGCGCGACCGTGTGGTTCTTGCTCCAGTCCGTACGCCCGGCCTGCCCGCCCTTCATCCAGTCCGGCGCGCAGCACAGCGTGATCACCGGCACCGCCCGCGACGACGCCATGAACTTCAGCCGCCGGTCCAGATCACGGAAGTTGAACTGCCCGGGACTGGGCTCCGGGTTGCCGACGCCCCAGCCCATGATGTGCTGGTTCTGCAGCATCGGGACCCGGCCGAGCACTCCCCTGGCCTCCTCCACGACCTGCGGCGGCTCGTTGTCGGCGCTGTACTGGGTGTGCGTGACGCCCCAGCGCGGCCAGTTGGCGAGCGCGGGCGGCTGCTCCAGCTGAGGCGCGGGCTCGCTGGGGAGCGCCGTGGCCACCTCGTCGCCCTTGAACACGCTGCGTGACTTGCTGCGCATCGAGGCGTAGACCATGATGCCCGCCACCAGTACGACGGCGAGGATGCCTGCTCCGAGCGCGAGCGGCCACGGGGATCGTCTTCGCGCGTGCCGGCCGTCAGTCGGAATCACCGAATGCTCCTCATGCTGCGGCAAAGGTACAGGGACTCTCGAACCTACAAGGGCTCACGATGTGGCGAGGGTTGCGAACGTTCCAACAGACTGCAAACGTACAAGAACCCGACCCTAAATAGGCTAATCGTCCCGCTTGCAAGCCGCTTGCCGCATCCGTTCAGGCGACAGGAGGACGCTGGCCGCCCACCGGGCCCGGGACCCCTGCGTAGCGGTACGGGACCGGCGGCCGGCCGGGCTGCACGACCAGGAGCGTGCCGGGGGTCTCGGCGTAGAAGGCGGACTCGACGGCGGCGGCCACGTCCTCGGCCGTGAGCAGGGGGAACCCGGCGTTGACGAACATCTCCCGCGACTCGGCCACCAGCGGCGTGTCCGTGAATCCCGGGCAGACGGCGCCGATCCGGATGCCCTGCGCGGCCAGCGGCTCGGCCAGCGCCCTGACCAGGCCGACGACGGCGTGCTTGGTCATCGTGTAGATCGGGTCGCCGGCGAAGCCCACGAGCCCGGCCAGCGACGCGGTGGCGACGATGGCGCCCCCGCCCGACCGCTTGAGCAGCGGGACGCCGGCCCGCACGCCGAAGACGACGCCGTCCACGTTCACCCCGACCACCTGGCGGTAGCGCGCCAGGTCGAAGTCGGCCAGGTCCACCCGGCCCGGGATCCCCGCGTTCAGGTGCATCACGTCGAGCCGGCCGTAACGCCGCTCGGCCAGCGCCACCGCCTCCAGCGAGGCCTCCTCGTGGCTGACGTCGGCGGCCAGCCACGCGCCGTCCACCTCCTTGGCCAGCCTCTCGACGCCCTCACCGTCGAGGTCGACGAGGACGCATCTGGCGCCGCCCGTCGACAGCCGCCGCGCCACGGCGGCCCCTATGCCGCTGGCCGCTCCGGTGATGAGTGCAACTGTGCTCATGGCGTCGCTCCTTGGTCGGGGGTCCTCGGGCGGTCAGGGCCGGTCGAGCATGCGGTGCGCCCGGGAGATCAGCGCGGGCACCGCGGACCCGATGCGGTCGAATCCCTCCCCAACGGTCTTACCTTGCCGGAACCGGGCGTGAATACCCTCCACGATGACAGCGAGCTTGAAGTTGCCCAAAGCCACATAGAAGCCAAGATCGGCGATGTCCCGCCCGGACACCTTGGCGTAGTGCGCGGCGAACTCCGCCGCGTTCATGAACCCCGGCGCCACCGTCACGTCCCCCGCCACGGGGATCCGCGCCCGTTCCTCGTCCCCCTCGTCGTGCCAGTACGTCAGCGTGAGCCCCAGATCGGCCAGCGGATCCCCCAGCGTGGACATCTCCCAGTCGACCACGGCCATGATCTCGATCGGGTCCCCGAACCTGATCAGCGTGTTGTCCAGCCGGTAGTCGCCGTGCACCAGCGTGCTGTCGGACCTGGCGGGCAGCCGCTCGCGCAGCCGCTCCACGAGCCGGTCGAACTCGGGCACGTCGGCCGTCTTCGACCGCTCCCACTGCTGCCCCCACCGTTCGAGCTGCCTGGTCAGGTAGCCCTCTGGCCGCCCGAAGTCCCCCAGCCCGACCTCGCGGTAGTCCACCGCGTGGATGGCCGCCAGCACCTCGGCCAGCCGCTCCGACAGCCGCCGCGTCCGCGCCGGCGGCGGCGAGCCGAGCTCCTCCCGGGTCCGTACGGCGGACCCCTCCACGTACCCCATGAGATAGAACGGCGCCCCGACGACGGACTCGTCACCGCAGAAGGCGACCGGCGCGGGCACCGGCACGGGCGTGGACGAAAGGGCCGAGATGACCCGCCACTCGCGCCGCATGTCGTGGGCGGTGGGCAGCACATGACCGAGCGGCGGCCGGCGCAGCACCAGACGGCGGTCGCGGGCCTCGAGGAGGTAGGTGAGGTTGGACCTGCCGCCCGAGATCAGCGAGACCGACAGCGGCTCGCCCGCGTCGGGCACGTTCCGGCCCATCCACGCGATCAGTGCAGGCCGGTCGATGCCAGGTACGGTCATGGACACACATTAGAACGCCACTCGGTCCTGAACACCACCTGAGAGTTAGGTAACGTTCGGGACCTGCGGTTACAGCAGTTCTGGTAATAACCTTTACCCTGGCCGTACAGGTCCCCCCTCAAGCTTGAAACTCAGTGGCATGCCGACGGTAGGAGCCCATGCGCGTCACCCTTGCCCTGCCCCGCGAGCTGGGACAATCCGAAGTGAGCCGCTGGCGGGAGTTGCAGGCGGCAGATCCCGCGCTCGACAGCCCTTTCCTGTCCCCGGAATTCACCATCACGGTAGGCGAACTCCGGAATGTCGTACGGGTCGCGGTCCTCTACGACGGCCCAGACATCGTGGGCTTCTTCCCCTTCGAACGACATGCCCTGGGCATCGGCAAACCGGTCGCCGCGGGGCTGACCGACGCGCAGGGAATGGTACGTGCCAAAGACCTCCCCATCGACCCGCGCCGCCTCATCAAGGAGTGCGGGCTGTCGGTGTACGAGTTCGACCATCTGGTCTCCGGCCAGCCGCTGCTGAGCGAGCGGCACGAGAGGCACCCGTCGCCGATCATCGACCTGCGCGGGGGCTACGAGCACTACACCGACACGCTCAAGGAGCACTCCGGCAAGACGTACAAGACCACCCTGGCCAAGTCCCGCAAGCTGCAGCGCGAGGCCGGGTCGATGAGCCACGACTACGCGACCACCGACCTGGCGCCCCTGCACACGCTGCTCGGCTGGAAGACCGACCAGTACCGCCGCACCGGGCGCACCGACAGGTTCGCGCACCGGTGGATCGTGGAGCTGGTCGAGCGGCTGCTGGCCACCCAGTCGGAGAGCTTCGCCGGGGTGCTCGACATGGTCTACGTGGACGGGCGGCCGGTGGCCGGGCATTTCGGCCTGCGTACGCGTACGACGCTCGCCGGGTGGTTCCCCGCCTATGACACCCATTTCGCCAAGTACTCCCCCGGCCTCATCCACCACCTGGCGATGGCCGAGCAGGCGGCGGCGAACGGCATCGAGGTGATCGACATGGGCCGGGGCGAGAAGGAGTACAAGGACAAGCTCAAGACGGGCCAGCTCGAAGTGGCCGAGGGGCGGGTGGCCAGGATCGGCGCGGCGGCCGGGGTCCACTGGATGATGCGGGTGCCGGTGCGCAAGACGCGCGCCACGGTGATGGCCAACCCGTTCCTGCTCAAGACCGCCGACAGGGCGCTGAAGACCTACGGGCGGCTGCGTACCGTCCTGCAGGGGTGAGGCTCGTCGAGGAGCGCACGGGCCGTCGCTGCCTGGCGCTCCCCTCCAACCGGCTCGGCCTCTACCTGGCGTTACGCCACTGGTGCGAGCCGGGCCAGCGGCTGCTCATGTCGCCGATCTCGGCCGACGAGATCCTGTTCCTGGTGCTCGCGGCCGGTCTGCGCCCGGTGATCGCGCCGCTGTCCCCGCGCGACGGCAACATCGACGTCTCCCGCGTCGACCTCGCCGCGGTGGACGCCGTCCTGACGACCAACCTGTACGGCCTGCCCGACGACGCCCCCTTCCTGTCCGGAAAGATGTCCGGAAAAATCCTGATCGAGGATGTGGCGCACGCCATGGAGACGAGCGTCGGCGACCGGCCGCTCGGGACCTTCGGCCAGGCCGGGGTGTTCAGCCTCTCCAAGCACCCGGGGGCGGGCTCGGGCGGCGTCCTGGCCGTCGAGCACGAGTCCGACCTGCGCGCGCTCCAGCGGGCCCGTGACGCCCTGCTGGCCCCCGGCTCGCTGCGGGCCGACCTGACCGGCGTGGCCACCTCGATGGCCCGCCAGGTGGCGCTCAGGCTCGACCTCGTACGCCCCGCGCTCAGGCTCATGCGCGCGCTCGGCATGCAGGAGGAGCGCGAGGGCTACCGCATCTCCCTGGAGCCCGAGGCCCTGAAGCAGGCGCTGGAGCGGATCCCCGAGCTGCCGCCCTTCGACCCCTGGGTACGCGCCGACCTGCACGACTACCGCGCCCGCCGCGGCCGGGTGGCCCGCTGGTACCAGTCCAGGCGCCTGGCCAAGGTGGCCGCCGACCGCGGGCGGCGGCTGGCGGGCGTCGCGGCCCTGGCCGAGTTGCCCACGGTCGCGCCGGCCGTACGCGACAACGTGCGGCAGCCGCTGTTCCGCGTGCCGCTCCTGGTGCGCGACAGGGACGCGGCCATCGCCGAGCTGGAGCGGCGCGGGGTGGCCACGGGCTACCTGTACGACCCGCCGTACGACGACTATGCCCCCGCCTTCACCGAGCCGTCCCCCGACCCCGGGCCCGCGCGCTGGTGGGCGCGGCACGTGCTGCCCGTGGACCCGGTGTACGCCGCTCGCGCCCTGCCCGTCCTGCGCGACCTCGAGCCCCCTACGCGGGGTCCGTCCTGATCAGCCGCAGGAACGCCTTCAGCCCCGTGATCACCTCCTGGTTGTCGTTCAGCCCGTCCACGGTCTCGTCGAACCGGCGGGCCATGAGCGTCATCCTGCGGCCCAGATCGTGGTCGGCCAGCTCCAGACCCGTGCGGGCGGCGTTCAGGTCCTCGACGGCCATTCTGAGGCCCCGCGTGACCGTCTCCAGCTCGGCCACCCGCTCGCGCAGGGCGAGCACGTCCGCGCGCGGGAAGCGCACCTCCTGCCCGAGCGTCCTGACCCGGTCGCGCAGGTGCTTCGTGTACGCCGCGATCGGCCGGAACGCGGTGGCCAGCAGGTAGAAGCCGGAGAAGTAGTAGCCGATCTGGGCCCCCGCGAAGAAGGTGACGACCGCGATCACGGCGGCGGACGCGACGTGGCCGGAGATCGCGAGCACGAGCATGCGCCGGGCGATGCGCCGCGCCTCGTCCTCACGGTGCCGCGCCACCTCGATGCCGGCCTCCCTGGACACCTGGATCTCGTGCAGGACGTGGCGGGCGGCCAGGCACAGGTTCCACGGGACGGTCAGGATGACGACCAGCCAGAGCAGGCTGACCGCGCCGGCCCCCAGGGAGAGGAGCGTGGACAGCGCCACGCCCGCGTAGAGGACCAGCCAGACGGTGAGCAACGTGACGATCAGGGACGCGAGGAGTAACCACCATTTCATGGGATTCAGCATGCTGTGGGGGCGTTGCGGGGTGCGAGGGCTCGGCTACTCAATTCCGTTCTGAGCACCCGACGTGACGCGCCGCACTCCGGGGCCGGCGCAGATGAGGTCGGCGAGGATGCGGCAGCCGCGGCGGACGTCGGCCAGCGAGGCGGAGCCGTAGCCGATCACCAGGCCGTGCACCCGCGCCCGCCCGTGGTGGTGGCGGTCGATGGAGTCGAGCAGGACACCGCGCCGCCTGGCCCGCTCGACCACGTCCGCCGCCACCGGCGCGGGCAGCTCGGCCACCACGTGCAGCCCCGCCGTGTCACCGCGCAGGCGGCAGACGGGCCCCAGGAGCTCGACGACCGCGGCGCGGCGGCGGGCGTACTCCAGGCGCATCCTGCGCAGGTGCCGGTCGAGGTCCCCGTGCTCCAGCAGGTTGACCACGGCCTGCTGGACGGGCCCGCTGGTGCGGTCGCCGACGCTGCGCCGCAGGCCGGCGATGGTGACGACCAGCTCGGGAGCGCCCACCAGCCAGCCGACGCCCACGTCGGGAGCGAGCGTCTTGGAGAGCGTGCCGAGGAGCACGACCCGCGACGGGTCGAGGCCGTAGAGGGCGGGCAGCGGGGCGACGTCGTAGCGGAACTCCGCGTCGTAGTCGTCCTCCACGATCGTCGCGCCCGTGCTCCTGGCCCAGGCCAGCAACCGCTCCCGGCGCGGGATCGGCAGCCGCCCGCCCAGCGGGTACTGGTGCGCGGGCGTGGTGTAGAGCACGCGGAGGTCGCCGGGGAGCCCGTCCACGACCACGCCGTCCTCGTCCACCGGGCACGCCACCACCTCGGCGCCCCTGGCCTCGAAGATCGTCCGCGCCGCGTGGTAGCCCGGGTCCTCGACGCCGGCCCGCGTGCCGGCGCCGAGCAGGGCCAGCGCGCACAGGTCGAGCCCGTTGCCGGTGCCCCTGGTGACCAGGATGTTCTCGGGGCCGACGGCCACGCCTCTGGCCCGCCTCAGGTGGTCGGCCAGCAGCTCTCTGAGCCGTGGCAGGCCGTACGGGGTGGGGTCGTCGCCCGGCGGCAGGTCGGCGGCCCTGCGCCAGGCCCGCTTCCACGCCGCCCGGTCGTAGTCGCGCACCCAGGGCCGGCCGGGCGTGAGGTCGATCCATTCGGCGGGGGCGGGCGGCGGCGCGGGCACGTACGGCGTCTCCTCGCGCGGCGGCCGGGTGACCTCCATGTCGGCCACGAACGTCCCGGAGCCGTGCCGCCCGTCCAGCCAGCCCTCGGCGTACAGCTGCTGGTACGCCTCCGTGACCACGGTCCTGCTCACCGCGAGCTGGGCCGCCAGGGAACGCGTGGACGGCAGCCGCTCGCCGGGCGCCAGCGTGCCGTCCAGCATGGCGCGCCGCAGCCAGCCGGCGAGTTGCGCGGTCAGCGGCGCGCCCGACTCACGTGATAGGGATACGGGCAGGTCAACATGGGTACGCACGGAAGTGGTCTCCGCGAAGGGCTCGATAGTGGCCCTACAGGATAGGTCCACTTCGCGGTTACGGTCGAATCATGCTCTCCACCACTTCCCGTACCACGCTCGGCCGCGCGAAGGAGCGCGGCAGCAGCGACAGGAACGATCTCTACGAGGTGCTCGACACCGGGCTGGTCTGCCATCTGGGCGTGGTCGTGGACGGACACCCCATGGTCGTCCCCACCGGCTACGGCCGCATCGGCGACACTCTCTACCTGCACGGCTCCACGGGGGCCACCTCGCTGCGCGCCGGCGGCGGGGGCGAGGTGTGCGTCACGGTCACGCACGTGGACGGGATCGTGCTGGCCCGCTCCGTCTTCCACCACTCGGTCAACTACCGTTCGGCGGTCGTCTACGGCCGCGCCAGGCTCGTGACGGACCCGGAGGAGCGGATGGCGGGGCTGCGGGCCCTGTCCGAGCAGCTCGCGCCCGGGCAGTGGGACTACGTCAGGCAGCCCAACCGCAAGGAGCTCGCCGCCACCGCCGTGCTGGCCCTGTCGTTGGAGGAGGCGTCGGTCAAGATCAGGCGTGGCGGGCCCAAGGACGAGGAAGAGGACTACGACCTGCCGGTTTGGGCCGGGGTGCTGCCCCTGGTCACCTCCTGGGGCGAACCCGAGCCAGATCCGGTGCTCCCAGAAGGTATCGACGCGCCTGTTCACATCCTCCATCGGGAGTAGTTCCATTAAGCAGGCACCACCTGCTCCTGATGGGAGACGGCGATGGAGTGGAGCGCTCCCGGCTATACGGAAGTCAGACAACTCGGGGCGGGCGCCAGCGGGCGAGTGGCGCTGGCCGTACACGACGAGACCGGCGTCAAGGTCGCCGTCAAGTACCTGTCCCAGGAGTTGCTGCGAGATCCCGCCGCGCTGGCCAGGTTCCAGGCGGAGGCGCGGCTGCTGATCACGCTGCGCGACCCGAACATCGCGACGATGTGGGAGTACGTCCAGGACTATGGCGGCGCCGCCATCGTGATGGAGCTGGTCAACGGCGTCTCGTTGCGGGCCCTGTTGCGCGAGAACGGCACGACCGAGCCCGAGGCGGCGCTGGTGGTGCTGAAGGGGTCGCTGCTCGGGCTGGCCAGGGCGCACGACCTCGGGCTCGTGCACCGGGACTACAAGCCCGAGAACGTGATCGTCAGGGACGACGGGGTCAGCAAGCTCGTCGACTTCGGCATCGCGGTGCGGCAGGGCACGCTCGCGCACCCGGAGGGCACGCCGCCGTACATGGCGCCCGAGCTGTGGGAGGGGCGGCCCGCCTCGCCCGCGACCGACGTGTACGCGGCCACGGCCGTCTTCTTCGAGTGCCTGACGGGCCACCGGCCCTACCGGTCCACCGAGCCGAGCGTGCTCGGCTACCAGCACGTGCACGCCCCTGTACCGTTCCACGACGCGCCGGAGCCGGTGCGCGAGCTGGTCAGGCGCGGGCTGGCCAAGGACCCGGCGCTGCGGCCGGCGAGCGCGCACGCGTTCGTGGCGGAGCTGGAGGCCGCGGCCAGGGCGGCGTACGGCGACGACTGGGAGGAGCGCGGCAAGCGGCGCCTGGCCGCGCTCGTGGCCCTGCTGGCGCTGCTGCTGCCCACGCCCCAGGCGACCGTCCCCGAGGTGACCACCTCGCTGGCCCGCACGGTCTTCCGTGGCATGCGCTCGAACGTGGCACGCATGGCCATGGCCGGCGCCGTGGCCGTGGCGACCGCCGTGGCGGTGGTGGTCGTGCTGGCCAACCGCCAGTCGCCGCCCACGGAGGAACTCGGCGCGGCGGCGGCCGTCCCGCCGTCGCAGTTCACGACGGAGCCGGTGGCCGACCCGCCGACCACGCCCGAGGCGACGCCGGAGACCACCCCGGAAACCACGCCCGAAGCCACCCCGAAGGCGACGCCCGCGAGCACGCCCAAGGCGGTCGTCCCGGTGAACACCCCCGTCAAGACCCCCAGGAAGACCCCGGTCAGCACGCCAACGGTCACCAAATCGGTCAAGACGCCCAAGCCCCCCAAGAAGGCCACGCCGACGCCCACTCCCAAGCCGACGCCGACGCCGACCCCCACCCCGACCCCCAAGCCGACCCCGACTCCTACGCCCACCCCCACCCCCGATCCCGTGACCAACGTGCTCGGCGTGAACGTGGGCGGCCTCACGGTCGACGAGGACGGCGACGCCGAGGCCACGGTCACCGTGCGCACCAGCGGCACCGCCGCCGTCACCGCCACCGCGACCTGGACGGCCCCCGGCACGGGCGGCCGCACCCAGCGCCTGCGCCTGGCCGGCGCCAGGTCCTACACCCGCACGCTCGCCTGGTCCATCGGCGAGCGCCCCTGCGGCAGCACGGTGACGCTGACCGTCGCCACCTCCCCGGCGGCCCCCGGAGGCGCCAGGTCGGCCTCGCTGTCCGTGCCGCCCTGCCCGACGAGGGTGACCGGCCTGCGCGTCTCGCTGGACCTGCCCGCGGCGCCGGGCCGCACCGCCCAGGCGGCGGTGCGGGTGACCGCGAGCGGCACCGGGGAGATCCCCGTCGAGGCCCAGTTCGCGGTCAACGGCGATCCGGTCGGCACCCGTTCCGCGACGCTGTCCGGCCGGACCTCCTACGCGCGCTCGTTCACCCACGCCTTCAGGTCCCGCCCGTGCGGCGCGACGCTGTCAGTGCGGGTGCGCGCCGGTGACAGGACCGCCACCGCGCGGGCCTCGGTGCCCTGCCCGCCGCAGGTGGAGCGGGTCTCGATCGTCAGGGCCGGCCCGAGCGAGGGCGGGCTCGTCGCGACCGTCTCGGTGACCACGTCGAGCACCCAGCCGGTACGCCTCGTCGTGTCGTTCTCGGCCGGCGAGGGCGGGGGCACGGAGTCGGTCACCCTGTCCGGCGCCACGTCGTACACCAGGACCCTGAGCCGGGCCCTGAAGCTTCCCTGCGGCACGAAGTGGTCCGTGACGGCCTCCACCGACCCGGCGGCGGGCAACGGGAGCGACAGCGCGAGCGGCGCCACGGAGCAGTGCCCGAGGGAAGAGGAGCCGCCCAAGGAGGAGGAACCCAGCAAGACCCCCAGTCCCGGCACAGACGACAACATCGGGTGACATTGGTGACTAATAGGGATATCGGTAGCGGGAAAGCGGTTCCCTCTGGTTAAGCTACGGCCGGTTGATGAGGGTGGGGGCCCGGCAGACTCCAGAGGAGACCGTTATGCACGGTGAAGGGCAGTGGGGGGTCCCCGGCTACACCGAGGTCCGAGAGCTGGGCTCGGGCGCGGCCGGCCGGGTGGTCCTGGCAAGGCGTGATTACGACGGCGCCGAGGTGGCGATCAAGTACCTCAACGACGAGCTGAAGTCCGACGTGGGGTTCGTCGCCCGCTTCCGGCACGAGGCCCGGCTGCTGGGCACGCTCCAGAGCCAGTTCCACGCCAGGTTGATCGACTACGTCGAGTCCGGCCGGGGCGCGGCGATCGTCATGGAGCTGATCAACGGGGTGTCGCTGCGCGAGATCCTCAGATCCGAGGGCCCCACCGGCCCCGAGGCGGCGCTGACCGTCCTGAAAGGATCGCTCCAAGGTCTCGCCTCGGCCCACGCGATCGGCGTCGTCCACCGCGACTTCAAGCCCGAGAATGTCATGGTCCAGGGCGACGGCACCAGCAAGCTCGTCGACTTCGGCATCGCGGTGCGGGCGGGCGAGGGCGCGAGCGCCGCGGGCACGCCGCCGTACATGGCGCCCGAGCAGTGGTCGGGCAGCCCTCCCGGGCCCGCGACCGACGTGTACGCGGCCACCGTCGTGTTCTTCGAGTGCCTGACCGGCACCCGGCCCTTCCGCGCCCCTAACATCGCGGCCCTGGCCCGCCAGCACCAGAGCTCCCCGCCCCCGGTGGAGGAGGTGCCCGCGCAACTGCGCAGCCTCGTCGAGCGCGGCCTGGCCAAGGACCCGGCCCACCGGCCCATGTCCGCGGACGCGTTCCTGATCGAGCTGGAGGCGGTCGCGGCCGAGGGGTACGGGCCCGACTGGGAGGAGCGCGGACGCCGCCGCCTGGCCGCGCTCGCCGGCCTGCTGGTCGTGCTCTTCCCGACCGCGCTCGACGAGCCGGCCCAGACGCAGACCTCGCTGGCCGAGACTCGGTTCGGCGACCGGTCCGGCGTCCTCGGCAAGCTGCCCGCGAAGATCGCCATCGGCGCGACCGCCGTCGGCGTGCTGGTCGCCGTGGCCGTGGTCATCGCCAACGCCTCGGCCGAGGAGCCGGCGCTGCGGGCGCAGACCAGCACGGTCTCCCCGACCACGGCCGTACCCGCCACGCCGGAGCCCGAGGAAACAGAGGAGACGGAGGAGCCGACGCCCACCCCTTCGGCCGAACCCACCACCCCGGAGGCGACGCCGACGGAGAGCGCCGCGCCGCCGCCCGTGCAGCCGACCGCCTCCACGCGCCCCACGCGGCGGCCGACGCGCAAGCCCACGCCCAAGCCCGCCCCCACCCACGTCAAGACGCCCGCCAAGCCCAAGAAGCAGACTCCGACCCCCTCCCCGGAGCAGCCCCAGATCACCGGCACGCCCCACGACCCGGAGGGCAACACCCCGCCCACCTCGGCCGCGCCCACCCCGACGCCGCCCGCCACCACGACCCCGCCGACCCGGCCCACGCGGACGCCCAGCCCGCCGCCCGGGGACGGCGGAGAGGGCGGGGGCAGCGGAGGCGAGGAGCCGTCGCCCGAGCAACCCAGGGTCGATCGCTCGAGTGACGCGCAGGCCGCCGCGCTGATCGGCTTCGGCCTGGTGACGTCCGGCGCGGTTCCGGTCACACTTGCGGTGAAACGCCGTATGGCGGGACGTCACAGAAGGAAGCGCTGAGACGCGCCGGGGGGAACGGCGATGAACAACTCTGCACCTGGAATCGCCGGTTTCCGGCTCACTGAGCACACCTGGATGACCGAACTCGGCAACTGGATCGACGCGATCTCACCCGATGGCCGCAGGGCGGGGGCGCTGCTGTTCGACCCGAAGATCATCGCGCTGCCCGGCGTGCGCGACCGGGTGGTGCACGCGGTCATGACCGACCAGCGGCTGGTGCTGGGCGGGCTCACCGGGCTGATCCCGGTGGCCGACGTGGTGGCGGCGGGCGACCAGGTGTGGCTGCTGACCGCGCAGGCGGTCAGCCCCACGCTGTCCGATCTGCTCGCCGTCGGGCCGATCGACCCGCCGGGCGCGGCGTCCGTGCTGGTGGAGACCGCCCAGACGCTCATCGCCCTGCACGCGGCCGGGGTCACGCACGGGTCCGTGCACCCGGGCACGGTGGTGGTCACGGCGGAGGGCGCCGCGCTGCTGTCCGAACGCGGGCTGTCCGACGCCATCCGCGGCCGGGTGGCCCCGCGCGAGCGGGACGCGTCCGGGTGGGCGTCGCTGGCGCGCGGGCTGGCCGCCCAGCTCGGGCCGGGCCGGCAGGAGGTCGCCGAGCTGTTCGAGCGCGCCGCGGTCACGGCCGGGACCCTGGGCCTGGCCGCCGCCCGCGACATGCTGGCCGGACAGGCCGCCGGCAGGGAGGGGCTGGCGCAGGCCGCCCGCGGGAGGTCGGCGTTCGCCCAGGCGCGCGCGTACGCGCCGCCGCCCGTCCTGCCGCCCAAGGACGAGGGCGACATCGTCACGCTGCTGCACGTCCCGGGCAGGTCCTCGGGGCCGGTGCAGTTCGGGCCGGGGGTCCGCACGCAGGAGCAGCGGCCGGAGACGACGGCCGAGCGGATCTGGCGGGCCGGGCGCGACCAGGCCGCGACCGAGCACCGCCCCGGCGTCAGGCTGGCCAAGGCGTCCCGGAAGCGGCGCCGGCGCACGATCACCGCCTCGGCCCTGTTCGCGGTCATCATGGCCGGGGCGATCCTGGCCTGGTTCTACGTGGGGAACACGCCGGAGCTGGCGGTCAAGTCGATCGACGTGGTGGCGCCGAAGAAGACCCAGGGCTGCAACAAGGCCGTCCTGATCACGGGCACGGTGGTCACCAACGGGGCGCCCGGCGAGATCACCTACGAGTGGCGCAAGAACCTGGACAAGGAGGTCGTCAAGGGCACGCTGCGCACGAAGGCGGACCAGACGACGTACGAGGTGCCGCTCCGGTGGACGCTCCAGGGCAGGAGCAACGTCAAGGCCACCGCCACCCTCCGGATCCTGACGCCCGGCCCGGTGCGCAGCGACAAGGCGAGCTTCACCTACAAGTGCTGATGGCCTCGCGACAATGCATATCAAGGAGGTTCTTACTAATCTGGCGAACATGACCACGCAGACCCCCGCGGGCTGGTACCCGGACCCGTACGGAGAGCCCCAGCTCCGCTGGTGGGACGGCACCCAGTGGACCGACGCCCTCCACGCGCAGCAGCCCGGGCCCGGCCGGCCCCCGCAGCAGCCCTCCGGGCCGCAGCCGCAGCCGCAACCTCAGTCCCAGCCCCAGCCCCAGCCGCAGTCGCAGCCCCCGTCGAGCCCCGACTGGTCGGCGACGCCCGCGAACCCCACGCTCCAGTTCGGCCAGCCGACCTACGGGCAGCAGACCTACGGCCAGCCCACGGCGCCCACCCAGTGGGGCGGCCCGCCCCTGCCGGGAGTGACCTACGGCCCGCCGCCGAAGCAGTCCAACCCGCTGCCCTGGGTGTTCGGGGGCCTGGCGGCGCTGGTGGTGGTCGCGCTGATCGTGGTGGCCGGCATCGTCTTCATCAACACCAACTCCTCGCCGACGGCCTCGCGCCCGACGCCGGCCGACACGTTCGAGCAGGAGGACCCGCCCAGCCAGGAGCCTCCGTCGAGCGATCCGCAGCCCTCCCAGGGCGTCGCCGAGCTGCCCCAGCCGGTCGGCGGCCGCGTCGCCGACCCGCAGGCCGGCGTCTCCTTCGAGGTGCCCGACAGCTGGACGGTGCCCGAGGCCGCCCAGGTCAACGGCCCCAACCCGAACCCGACCCAGCAGCTGTGGTCGGGCGGGGTGCAGGCCGTCTCGCAGGCGAAGTACGACGGCGAGGGCGACTGGATCGGCAACATCTACAGCGGGCAACTCAACGAGCTCTACCCCTATTCCGGCGTCTCCGGCATGGGCGACACGGCCAAGGCGGTCTTCGTCGACTTCTCCACCAAGTTCTACCAGCTCGCCCACGAGACCAAGGTGGTGGAGGACAAGGCGATGAAGATCGGCGACAAGGACGCCTGGGTGCTGCAGTTCCAGCTCGACTTCTCCAAGGTCTCGGAGGAGAAGGGCTACAAGTGGAAGAAGGAGAACGGCGCGATCGTGCTCATGGACCGCGGCGACGGGCAGCGGCCGGCCATCGTGTACGCCTCCGTTCCCGACAATCTGGGCACCGACGTCCTGGCCAAGGTTCTCAGCTCGCTCAAGCCCGCCTAATCGGTGGCACTAGGCTGGTGAGGATATACAAGCGGGCGGATTGCTCCGAGCCGCTGGGCGAGGAGATCGAATGAGTGACTTGCTGGTCTGGATCGACTGCGAGATGACCGGGCTCGACCTGGGGCGCGACGCGCTGGTCGAGGTGGCGTGCGTCATCACCGACAGCGAGCTCAATCAGCTGGACGAGGGTGTCGACGTGGTCATCAAGCCGCCGCCCGAGTCGCTGGAGCAGATGTCGCAGGTCGTACGCGAGATGCACACCTCCTCGGGGCTCCTGCCCGAACTGGCGGGCGGCGTGACGCTGGCGGAGGCCGAGTCGGTCGTGCTCGACTACATCCGCCGGCATATCCCCGAGCCGAAGAAGGCGCCGCTGTGCGGCAACTCGATCGGCACCGACCGCACGTTCATCTCGCGCGACATGCCCGGGGTCGACGGCTACCTGCATTACCGGATGATCGACGTCTCGTCGATCAAGGAGCTGGTGCGCCGCTGGTATCCTCGCGTCTACTTCGCGGCGCCCGAAAAGCAGGGCGGGCACCGGGCTCTGGCCGACATCACGGAGAGCATCAGGGAGCTTCGCTACTACCGCGCGGCGATCTTCGTCGCCCAGCCCGGGCCCGACTCCGCGACCGCGAGATCCCTGGCAGAGCGGGTCAGCGGCTAAAGGAGTGGCGTAAAGACTCCCGAACCCCGCTACACTTTTCCTGTGCCACCACACAGCGGTGGCTCATGGTGGGTGTAGCTCAGTTGGCAGAGCGCCAGGTTGTGGTCCTGGATGTCGAGGGTTCAAGTCCCTTCACTCACCCCAAGCGCACGGCCGGTCCTGAAGGACCGGCCGTTGTCGTTTTCTCCCAACAACGCCCCCAAATCATGACAATGCGAGTTATGCTCGCTGTCTACCGCTAACGCCGGAAGCACGGGGGCCATCGGCGATCTGACCGTCTGCGCGCCCCCCGGAGGCCGGATGAGAGTCGACGACGCAGCGTTCGATAGCGTGTTCACGTCCCTGAGCAAGCGTGAAGCCGAGGTCATGGATCTGATCGCCACCGGTCAGTCCAACGGGCAGATCGCGCAACGGCTGTTCCTCAGCGAGAAGACGGTCAAGAACCACGTCAATCGCATCTACGCCAAGCTAGGGGTGGACTCCAGGGTCACCGCCATCGGCCTGTGGCAGTCCCGCCAGGAGTAGCCCGCTCTCCGTGAACCACCACGAGCGGCCCGCCTCCCGACCCGGCGGGCCGCCCACGGGTGCGCCGGTTCCGTGAGCACGTTCAGGGGCAGACCCCTTGGCATGGTGCAAAGACCGCGAGTCGTGGTGGTGGGCGCGGGATTCGCCGGGCTGGCCGCCACAAAGGAGCTGGCCAGGGCCGGAGCGCTGGTGACGCTCATCGACCGCAACCCGTACGCGACTTTCCAGCCCCTCCTCTACCAGGTGGCCACCGCCAGCATGAGCAGCGCGGACGTGTCGTACCCCATCCGCACGTTCGCCGCCAGATGGCCCAACGTCCGGGCGCGCCGGGCCGCGCTGAGCAAGATCGTCCCGGCCGAGCGGCGCGTGGAGCTCGACGACGGCACCGGGGTGGACTACGACTACCTCGTGCTGGGCACCGGCGTGACCACCAACTGGCTCGGCATCGAGGGCTCGCAGGAGAACGCGCTGCCCATCTACTCGCTCGGCGACGCGGCGGCGCTGCGCCGCCGGCTCCAGCACTACCTGGAGGACACCGCGGCGGGCCGGCGCAAGAGCGTGCACGTCGTGGTGGTCGGGGCGGGCGCGACCGGGG
This sequence comes from Nonomuraea sp. NPDC005650, assembly GCF_040605375.1. Taxonomy (NCBI): domain Bacteria; kingdom Bacillati; phylum Actinomycetota; class Actinomycetes; order Streptosporangiales; family Streptosporangiaceae; genus Nonomuraea; species Nonomuraea sp. NPDC005650. The sequence continues at coordinate 171,209 of NZ_JBEXCR010000024.1, read as the reverse complement.
TCGAGACCGCGGGCACGCTGGCCGAGCTGCGGCGGCGCACGTTGCCGCTGACGCATCCCGAGATCACGCCGGACCAGACCAGCGTGACGCTGGTGGAGCGGTTCGACTACGTGCTGGCGCCGTACAAGCCGCGGCTGCGCGACAGGGCGGCCGCGGCGCTGCGCAAGAGAGGGGTGCGCCTGCGGCTGGGCTCCACGGTGGCCTCCGTCGAGCCGGACGCCGTGGTGCTGACCGACGGCACGCGGCTGCCGTCCGACGTGACCGTGTGGGCGCTCGGCGTCACCGCGCCCAAGCAGGCGGGCGACTGGGGCCTGCCGCAGGGCAAGGGCGGCCGGATCACGGTCACGGAGGCGCTGAACGTGCCGGACCACCCCGAGATCTTCGTGGCGGGGGACCTGGCGGGGCCGCCCCACCCGCTCCCCCAGCTCGCCCAGCCGGCGATCCAGATGGGCGAGCACGTGGGCAGGCAGATCGTGGCGCTCCACCGGGGGCGGCCACTGGCGGCGTTCAAGTATCAGGATCCGGGCATCATGGCCACCGTCGGCAAGGCGGAGGCCGTGTTGCAGCTGTCCAACGGGTTGATCGCGTACGGGCTGCCCGCCTGGCTGGCGTGGATCTTCGTGCACGTGGCGTACCTGCTGGGCGGGCGCAACCGCATGACGGTGCTCCTGAACTTCTTCTGGCGCTATTTCGGGCCGCGCCGCTCGGCCACCAGCGTCACCCAGTAAGAGGCCCAGTAATAGGCCCAGTAATAGGCGCGGCAAGAGCCTCGGACAGGGCCCGGAGGCCGTGGTCGACGTCGGCCTCCGGGATGTTCAGCGCGGGCCGCAGGCGGATCGAACGCGGGCCGCAGGGCAGCACCAGCACCCCGTGCTCCTCCCTGAGGCGGGTCACCAGCGCGTCGCGCGCGGCCTGCTCGGGCAGGTCGAACGCGCACATCAGGCCCCGGCCGCGGACGTTCGAGATCGACTCGGGGCGCTCGGCCTCCAGCTTGGTGAGGCGCTCGATCAGCATGTCTCCGAGGGTGCCGGCGCGGGCGATCAGGCCGTCGCGCTCGACGATCTCCAGGATGCCCCGGCTGCGCACCATGTCCACCAGGCCGCCGCCCCAGGTCGAGTTGATCCGCCCGCTCTGCTGGAACACGTTGTCCGGCACCAGGTCGACCCGGCGGCCCGCCATGATCCCGCCCACCTGCACCTTCTTCGCGAAGGCCACCACATCCGGCGCAAGACCCAGCTGCTGGTACGCCCACGGCGTCCCGGTCGTCCCGCCGCCCGTCTGAACCTCGTCGAGGATGAACAGGGCGTCGTACTCGTGGCACAGGTGCTGCATGGCCTGCAGGAACTCGGGCCGCATGTGGTTGTCGCCGCCCTCGCCCTGGATGGGCTCCGCGATGAAGCAGGCGATGTCATGCGGATTCCGCTCGAACGCCTCGCGGGCCTGGGCCAGCGCGCGCGCCTCGGCCGCCTCCACGTCGCCGAAGTGGATGGCGGGCACGTCGATCCGCGGCCAGTCGAACTTGGGGAAGCGGTCGGTCTTGCCCGGCTCGGTGTTGGTGAGGCTCATGGTGTAGCCGCTGCGGCCGTGGAAGGCCTTGGTCAGGTGCAGGACCTTGGTGCCCAGGTCACGCGACCGTCCGGCGGCCTCGTTGCGGCGGCTCTTCCAGTCGAAGGCGGTCTTGAGCGCGTTCTCGACGGCCAGCGCGCCGCCCTCGACGAAGAACAGGTGCGGCAGCTCGGGGTCGCCCAGCACGCGGACGAAGGTGTCGACGAAGTCCGCCAGGTGCTCGGTGTAGATGTCGGGGTTCGCCGGCTTGTTCCGGGCCACCTGGCCGAGCAGGAGGGAGAAGTCGGAGTCGAAGGGCGGGTTCACCCCGAGCGGGGCGGAGGCGAAGAACGTGTAGAAGTCGAGGTATCGGCGGCCGTTTCGGGCATCGACGAGCCAGGAGCCGCGGCTGAGCTCGAGATCGAGCACGAGGCGGTATCCGTCGACGAGCAGGTGGCGGGCGAGGCGGGCGTGTACGTCCATGGCGACTCCACGTGCGTCGGTCTGACCGGATGTTCCTCTTGAGGAACACGGGCATCTACGCAAAATTTACGGCATACCTACCCCGTGAGTGAAGTTCTTCACGCGGAACGACAGAGCGATCATGGCGATGCCGTGCAGGATCGCGAAGATTCCGACCAGCCAGACGAGGCTGAGCAGACCCGCACCCGGCCAGATGAGCAGGAGGATGCCGAAGATCAGCGACAGGACGCCGCCGATGATGAGCATCCATTCGTTGTCGATGACCTTGCGGAGTTTGATGCCGGCGAGGATCTCCGAAACGCCGGCGAAGATGGCCCAGAAGGCCACGACGTAGAGCAGGGCCAGCGACGTGATGCCCGGCCAGACAAATGCCGCGATACCGGCCAATATCCCGATAATTCCCGAGAAAATCAGCCAGGCTCGCGGCTCGGCCTCGTGCCGGAACCCGGCGAACAGCTCAGCCACGCCGCCGACCAGCGCGTACGCGCCAAAGAAGATCACGAGCACGAGCAACGTGATCGCCGGCCAGATCAGCGCCAGAATGCCGAAGATCAGCGATGCGAGGCCGCGTATGAGTAGAAGCCACCACGACCGTGTGATATCTCCCATATTGGTCTGATTTCCAGGTAATGCCCGAAATCAGACCAGCGCGGGGTCAAATGTCGGTGACCCGCACCCCGACCGTACCGGTGCTCCCCCTGCGGAGCCTGCTGCCGAGCAGCACGATCCGCCCCATGAGGCCGTACTTGCGCCGCAGCAGCCCGCGCACCCGCTCGCTCTCCGCCGCGTCCAGCACCACGGCCCGGCCCCTGACGGGCTCGGTCGTCAGGTTGCCCCTCACGTCGCATCCGGCCACGCTGACCTCGGGATTGTTCCTGATCCGCTTGATCTTGCCGGAGTCGGCGACGGTCCAGAAGACCACCGCGTCACCGTCCTGGACGGCCCACACCGGGGTCGCGACGGCGCTGCCGTCCTTCCGGTACGTGGTCACCGAGATGTACTGCTCAGCCCCAAGGTTCATCACACGTGCGAATAAACCACAATCGACACCGCGATGTACTGGACCAGGTACGCGGCCAGCGTGAAGGCGTGGAAGACCTCGTGGAAGCCGAACCAGCGGGGCGACGGGTCCGGGCGGCGCAGGCCGTACACGACGGCGCCGGCCGAGTAGAAGACGCCGCCGACGGCCACCAGCACGACGGCGGCCACGCCCGCGCCCTCCAGCAACTGCGGCATCACGAAGATCGCGGTCCAGCCCAGCGCCAGATAGAGGACGGTGTAGAGCCAGCGCGGCGCGCTCATCCAGAACACCCGGAACAGCACCCCGGCCAGCGCGCCGCCCCAGATCACGGAGAGCACCGCGATCCTGGCCACCCCGTCCAGCGCGAGCAGGGCGAAAGGCGTGTAGGTGCCGGCGATGATCAAATAGATGTTGGCATGGTCGAACCGGCGCAGGAGCTCCGCCAGCCGCGGCCCCAGCGTGCCCCGGTGATAGGTCGCCGAGATCCCGAACAACAATCCGGACGTGATGGCGTAGACGGCGGAGGCCACCCGCGCCTGCAGAGTCGGGCCGAGCGCCACGAGCACGAACCCCGCGACCAGCGTCACGGGCAGCGCCCCGGTGTGCAACCAGCCTCGCAGCCTGGGCTTGACGGTGATGGTCGTCATGAAACCTACGGTACCGTAGGTTACGCGCACGTCCTCTGCCAGGCCCGCCCGACACGGCCCTTGCGCAGGTCAGAGGCCACTGAAGAAACGGGCGGCGATCGGCACGGCGGCCTGCCGGCCCGAGCCGCCGTGCCGCACGAAGACGCAGAAGGCGAGGTCATCCCGGTAACCGATGAACCACGCGTGCGACTCCCCCTCGTCGTCCACCTCGGCCGTCCCCGTCTTGCCCGCCACGCCCTCCGGCAGCCCCATGTCGCTCGCCGTGCCGTGATCGACCACGGCGGCCATCATGGTCCTGAGCGAGGCCGCGACCCCCTCGTCCATCGGCACGTCCTTGTGCGGGATGCCGTCGATCCGGCGTACCTGCGCGTCGGACAGCAGCCGGGGCGAGCGCCAGGTGCCGCTCTGCACGGCGGCGGCGAGCGTGGCCATGCACAACGGCGTCGCGACGACCTGGCCCTGGCCGATCGCGTCGAGGCCGAACATGTCCGGGTCGTCGGTCTCCTGCATGTTGCCGCAGGTGCCGCCGATGCCGGTCGCTATCTGGCGGCCGAACCCCCACTCGTCCGCCGTCTCACGCAACTGGTCCGCGGTGAGCCGGGTGGTGGCCTGCTCGACGAACGTGGTGTTGCAGGAGTAGGCGTACGCGTCGGCGAAGCTGACGAGCCCGCGGTCCACCTCCCCGTCGTTCTTGAAGGGCCGGTGGAACGGGATGGTGTACGTGCCGGGGCACTCGACCTGCGCCGCCGGGTCGAGCCCGCTCCCGAGCAGCGCCGCCGCCGTGATCGTCTTGAACACCGACCCCGGGGGGAAGACGTCCTTGACCGCGCTGTAGTTGTTCTTGAGGCGGTCGGCCAGCGCGAGGATCTCGCCGGTGCTCGGCCGGATGACGACGATCGCCGAGTCGTCGACCCCGTCCAGCGCCCTGGCGGCCGCCGCCTGCACGGGACGCGACAGCGTGGTGCGCTCGACGTTCGCCTCGGGCCGGCGGGCCAGCAGCTGCCTGGCGGGCTGCCCCGGCAGCTTCGACACCAGCTCCCAGCCGTTGGACGACGACCCGAACTCGGGTTTGAGCTGGTTGAGATAGGCGTCCGCGTAGCTGTCGTTCGGGATCCGCTCGCCCTCGCCGGTGACCAGCTCGGTCACCGACGCGTCGATCTCGTCCACCTCCAGCGTGCCGCCGTCCTTGAGCAGGGGGTGCAGCGTCTCGGGGGCCCACAGCACCTTCCAGGTCCGATCCCGCACGCCGAGCCGCAACGTGCTGTCGAACGGCCACGCCCCGAAGTCGGCGAGCTGCCGCACTCCCGCGAACGGCACCTCGGCGGCCCCCTCCCCCGTGCTCCTCAACCGGCCCGGGGTCAGCTTGATGGACTCGACGTGCAGCTCTTCCGTCAGCCGGCGATGCCTGATGGCGAAGTCGGCCGGCGGCTGGTAGACCAGGCGCGCCATCCGTGACACGTCACCCTCGCGCCAGGCGTCGAAGTACTCCTCGGCGGTCTTGGCAGCGCTCCCCTTGACCCGGTTCGACGCCACAACCGCGAATGCACCCGCCCCAACTACCGCGACAAGTGCGATAACGAGCACAATCAGCCTTCGTCGTCGCATACGGTTTCTCCCAGGAGGGGATCAGCGTGGCACGAGGACAGCGGGAACCGATGCCCGGCCTGTATCCGGTGACGTTCGGTGAAGTCGAGCTTCTCCGTGACCTGGACCGGCAGGACGGCTGGGTGCTGTCCAAGGATGGCGTACCTCAGTCGTACGTTGATCTACAAGACCCGACATTTCTGGAATTTGAGTATGTACGACTCATGGCGGATGTGATCGACCTTTTGTCGGACGGGCCGCTGAGCTGCGTACACGTGGGCGGCGGCGCCTGCACCATCCCCCGCTACATCGCCTCCACGCGGCACGGCTCCCGCCACATCGTCATCGAGCCCGACGGCCTCCTCGTCAACCTCGTACGCGAGCAGTTGGACCTGCGCTCGGTGCCCCGTCTGAAGGTCATCGTGGCCGGGGGCCGCGAGGGCACCGCCAAGGTCTGGGACGAGTCGGCGGACCTGGTGGTGCTGGACGCCTTCACGGGGGCGACGATGCCCGTCGACCTGGCCACGGCCGAGTACATGGGCGACATCGCCAGGATCCTGCGCCCGGGCGGGACCCTCCTGATCAACATGGCCGACGGCAAGGGCCTGGCCTTCGCCCGGCGCGTGCTCGCCACGGTGACCGGCACGTTCGGCCACGTGGCCCTGCTGGCGGAGCCGGGCATCATGCGGGGCCGCCGATTCGGCAACCTGATCGTGGCCGCCTCCCGCACGGCCCTGCCGGTGGAGGTCCTGACGCGGCGCGCGGCGGGCGGGCTGACGCAGGCGAGATGCGTGCACGGCGAGGCGCTGACGAACTTCATCGCCGGCGCCGCCCCCATCAAGGACGGCGACCCGGTCCTCGCCCCCGTCCCGCCGCCCGCCGTCTTCGGCTGACCGCCCCACCAGTGGTGACCTCTTCCCCGCATGCCCAAAAAGTGATATCACTTTGATAGCAGACAAAGTCGGGCAGACAAGGGGGATAGGCGATGACCGACACATCGCTTCATGGGACCGTCGTGGACATGCCGGCGCCGCACACCAGCGAGCACCCGGTCCGGGCGGCCAACGGATTCGTGCTGCTGGGGGTCGCGGCGGCGCTGATCCTGGCCGGGGCGGGATTACTCGCCCTGGGGATCATCACGCTCGCCCGCGGGGGCGGGCAGGGCGGCACGTGGCTGGTCGTGGTGGCCAGCCTCATGATCGTCGTCGGGTCGGTGCTGACCGGCGGGCTCACCGCCGTCGCGCCCGGCGAGGCCCGGGTCGTCCAGTTGCTGGGCCGGTACGTCGGCACCCTGCGGACGCCCGGTTTCCAGTGGGTCAACCCGTTCACCATGCGGCGGCGGGTGTCCACCAGGATCCGAAACCACGAGACCGAGGTGACCAAGGTCAACGACGCCGACGGCAACCCGATCCAGATCGCGACCGTGGTGGTCTGGCAGGTGCAGGACACGGCGCAGGCGATGTTCGAGGTGGATGACTTCCTGGAGTTCGTCGCGATCCAGGCGGAGACGGCCGTGCGGCACATCGCGGGCATCTACCCCTACGACTCGCACGGTGAGCCGCGGCTGTCGCTGCGGGACAACGCCGACGAGATCAACGAGCGGCTGTCCGCGGAGATCGGCGCCAGGGTGTCCTCGGCCGGGGTGAAGGTCATCGAGTCGCGCATCATCCACCTGGCGTACGCGCCGGAGATCGCCCACGCGATGCTCCGCCGCCAGCAGGCCGGCGCGGTGGTGGCGGCCAGGCAGCGGATCGTCGAGGGGGCGGTCGGCATGGTCGAGACGGCGCTGGCCAAGCTCGCCGAGCACGACGTGGTGGAGCTGGACGAGGAGCGCAAGGCGGCCATGGTCAGCAATCTCATGGTGGTGCTGGTCGGCGACCGCGACACCCAGCCGGTGGTCAATGCCGGCACGCTCTACCAGTAATCACCGTGGAGCGGAAGAAGATCCTGCTGCGACTCGACCCGGCGGTCCACGACGCGCTGGCGAAGTGGGCCGCCGACGACCTCCGCAGCACGAACTCGCAGATCGAGTTCCTGCTGCGCAAGGTCCTTTCCGAGGCCGGTCGCCTGCCCGACGGAGTGGGGCGGATGCGCCCACGGGGGCGCCCGCGCAAGGCCCCGGAGACGGAAGAAGCCCCGGAAGGAGGGGAGACGACGGATGGCACCGCAGCCGACGACACAGCAGGGTGATTCCCCACCGAGGTCGGCCTTCCTGCTGGCCTTCGACGTCCGCCGGGAAAGGCCGGCCGGCCGCCGCGAGCTGGGCTACCTCCTGCGCGCGGCGGCGCTCGCCGAGCTGATGCTGAGCGGCAGCCTGGCGGACGAGTCGGGCAAGGCGCGGGCGGTCACCGCCCCCGCCTCCCCCGGCCCCCTGCAGGCGGCGGTCTGGGAGCAGATCTCCGGCTCGCCGCCCCGGTCGTGGCGGAGCTGGATCCGCAAGGACCGTTCGCAGGCGTACCGCCTGGTCCGCGACGAGCTGGAGGCCGCCCGGCTGGTGCGGGTGGAGCGCCGTCGGATCCTGATGTTCCCGGTCGAGCGGGTCACGCCGCGCAAGCCGTACCTCTCGCGCAGGCTCGCCGAGCAGGTGTCGCGGGCGGTCCACGGCGGGCGGCCCGTCAGCCGCCTGAGCCAGGACCTCCGCGTCCTGGCCGCCCTGGCCGCGGCGGCCCGGCTCAAGACGGTCCTGCCCGCCCGGGAGTGGCGCCGGCATCGGCGCCGGGTCGAGGAGCTGTCGGCGCCCATCGAGCCGATCACCACGGCGCTGCGCAAGAACGTGGAAGCCACGGCCGGCGCCGACGCCACAGGCTGATCCGCCCCCGCCGGCCGGCCTGGGTGGCGATTTATGGAAGTACGTAATAAAGTGCTGCTTCATTATGAAGATGGAACATGATTCAGCCGGTTTGCTCTACGACCCCCGCGCCCGAGCCGCCATGAGCAGGCTCGCCGGCGACGACACCCTCACCTTCGAAGCCGCCGCCGCCGTCCGCACCGCCTTCCAGGCCATCGAGCGCATGCGCGCCCACGGCAGCGAGGGCCGCGGGCTCAGCTCCGGAGCGATGGACCTCCTGTTGCGGCTGAGCGACGCGGGCGACGACGGCGTCAGCATCGGTGAGCTGGCCCAGTCGGCGGGGGTGAGTTCGAGGAACGTGACCGGCCTCGTCGACACCCTCGAAAAGGACGGGCTCGTGCGGCGGGTCCAGGACCCGCGCGACCGGCGGTCGGTGCTGGCCAGGATCACCCCCGAGGGGCTGTCCTGGATCGAGGCGTTCAGGAGGCCGTCGCAGCTCGCGATGGCGGCGATCTTCCGGGGGTTCTCGCCCGAGGAGCTGACGTCGCTGCGCCACCTGTGCCTGCGGCTGGCCGACAACCAGCAGCGGCTGGCCGAGCACCTGACCGCCCAGGAGGCCCGATGAGCGCGCGCGAGGTCGTCAGGGCCTATCACGACGCCCGCTTCCGGGGCGCGGTCGAGGAGGCGGCGGCGCTGGTCGGCGAGCCGTTCTCGTTCAGGAGCCCGTTCATCGCCTCCGCCGACCCGACCGGGCACCTGGCGGGGCTGGCAGGCTTCCTGCGGGTGGTGACGGAGGTGGAGCTGATCAGCGAGCTGTACGGGGAGACGGAGGCGACGCTGGTCTACGACGTGCACACGGCGACCCCGGCCGGGATCCAGCGCACGGCCGAGCACTTCCGGCTGCACGACGGGAAGATCAGCACGATCATGCTGATCTTCGACGCCGCGCCGTGGCAGCCGATGGCGGCCGCGATCAGGTGAGCGGCGCGGCGGCCGCCGTCTGGCGCCAGATCCTGCCGTCCCTGATCACCAGGGTGCCGTACGTGGTGACGCGGTTGCCCGCGACCGTCATCAGCGCGTTGTAGAAGATCACGTCGTCGGTCGTCCGCATCGAGACGATCTCGTCCACCTTGGGCTCCGCCGAGAGATACGCGGCGAACAGCTCTCTGATCTCGGCGGAGCCCCGGGCGACCCGGTCGAAGCGGACGACCGTGGCATCGTCGTGGTACTGGCCCAGCAGGGCCTCCAGGTCGCGGTCGGCGATGGCGGCGAGCTGGCGGTCGAACAGGTCCTCGGCGGTCATGCGGCACCTTCCGGCTGCGGGCGGAACAGGTCGTACGCCACCTGCGCGGCCGCGTACAGGAGGATCAGCGGCAGCGCGGCGGCCACGGGAAGCGCCGAGGTGGCGAGCGTGAGCACCGCCGCGCCGAGGCGGATGGCGCCCGCCCGCCGGTCGGACGAGCACAGGTGTTGCAGGCCGAGCACGGCGAGCACCACGGCGGCGGGCAGCCCGAAGGACCAGCTCGACGAGGACGGCTCCATGATCGCGTGTTCGATCCCGATCCCGAACGCCACCAGGCCCAGCGAGAGCGGCAGATGGGAGTAGACCCACACCTGCCCGGCCAGCCGGGTCCGCAGGACGACGGACTCGTCGGTGTGGCCGAAGTACAGCCACCAGAAGCCCATCGCGATCGCCACCCCGGCCAGGGCGATCAGCAGCGTGCCCGGCGTCACGTCGTGGCCCTTCAGCCCGAGGACGACCGCCGCCACGACCTCGCCCAGGACGATCACCACGAACAGGCCGAAGCGCTCCGGCAGGTGCTCGGTCTGCGGCGGCAGCTTGCCCTGGTACTGCCTGGCCAGCAGGGGCGTGACGAGGTCGATCGCGATGGCGACGGCCCAGAACGCGTAGCGCTGGGGCGGCTCGACGGCGAGCGAGGCCAGCCAGATGAGCGCCGCCACCGTGAACCCGATGGCATAGCGGGTCGTCAGGGGCTTGGCCTCGGGCACATGGCGACCGGCGCGGACATAGGCCACGATGAGCAGCACTCTGACCACCACGTACGCGATGGCGAAAAGTCCAGAGCGCTGTTCGATGTCGCTCACGCTGGCCGCCATGATCGCCACGGCCAGGATCTGCGGCAGCGCGAGCAACCGGTGGCTGACGTCGTCGGTGTCGAACCTGTTGGCGTAGAAGACGTAGCCCAGCCAGGCCCACCAGATCGGTACGAACAGGCCCACGAATGCCGGCAGGCTCACCGGAAGCACGTCGGCCAGTTCGGCGACGGCCACGACGAAGACGAGGTCGTACAGGAGCTCCAGCCAGGTGGCCCTGCGATGCGCGTCTTCGAACAGCCGTAATCTGGGTGGCTGCCACTGGGTCACAACTACACCTTCCGCTATGTAATTGTGTAATTATGCCCGTGGTCGGAGGATTACGACACCTTTTTAAGGGTCAGGCAGGCCACGCGATCCCCCGCCGTGCCCACCTCCAGGCCCGAGGTCTTGGTGGCCTTGGCGTGGATGACGAGCGCGCCGGGCAGCGTGGCCGGGTCGAGCACCCAGTCGTTGCGGGCGGTCGAGCGGCCCGCGCCCTCTCCGTCGGTGGTGAAGTCGAGCCAGACCTCGCTGGCCGCGCTGACCTCGCCGGCCGTGTGCTGGTAGTGCGGCCCCGACTCGTCGGGCTTCTTGCCGCAGGGCTTGACGTGGAGGTGGGCGCCGTAGTGGCGGTTGGGGAGCAGGCCCTCGACGACGAGGGTCGTGCGGGTCTTGCCGTCGGACGACTCGACGTGGGCGCTGCCCTGGGCCCCCTTCGGGACCAGCTTGCGGTCGTAGGCGATGGCCGAGGTGTCGGAGGCGGTGAACTCCCCCTCGCCCGCCAGCCTGATCGCCCCGCCCGCGGGCCCCTCGCTGGGCCCCATGGCCTGCTGGAGCGGGGCGGGCGGGCCCGCGCAGGCGGCGGTGAGCATGATGAGCAGGAGTGCGGGCACGCGCATGAGACCCTCCATGGTTCGAGCCCCTACGACAGGAGGGCCCTGGGAGGGCACCCACTCTAACGAGTAATCGCGCTACTACGGTGAGTATTCGTCGGTTAGGCGCCGTGTTTCGCCGCGATGTCGTCGATGATCGCGGCCAGCGTGAAGTCGAGGTCGGTGAGCCCGCCCGCGTCGTGGGTGGTGAGGGCCAGGTGGAGAGTGCGCCAGCGGATGTCGATGTCGGGGTGGTGGTTGAGCTCCTCGGCCTGCACCGCGATCTCGTCCACGATGCGGATGGCCGTGGGGAAGTCGGGCGCCTCGATCGTGCGCCGGATCTCGTCGCCCTCGCGCCGCCATTCGGGCAGGTTCTCACTCATGGCGCCACGTTACTTCAGCGCCCCCGATCCGAGCCCGGACTGGATCTGGCGTTGGAAGATGATGTAGACGACCATGACCGGCAGGATCGTCATGCTCAGCGCGGCGAACAGGCCCGGCCAGTCCGCCTCGTACCCGGCCAGGGTGGAGATCTTGGCGATGCCCTGGGTGAGGACCCACTTGTCCGGGTCGCCGGCCAGGAGGACGAGGGGCAGCAGATACTGGTTCCACTGGCCGAGGACGTTGAAGATGGTGATGCTGATCAGGCCGGGCCGGGCCATCGGCACCATGATCTGGAAGAACGTCCGGGTGTGCGAGGCGCCGTCGATCATGGCCGCCTCGGCGACGGTCTCCGGCAGGGTCCGGAAAAACGCCGCCAAGAAGAAGACCGTGAACGGGAGGGAATAGGCGATGTACACGAGGATGAGGCCGAAATGCGAGTTCAGCAGGCCGAACTGCTTGACGACGAAGAAGAGCGGCCCCAGGGCCAGGAACACCGGAAACGCCAGCCCGGCCACGAAGTAGTAGTAGATCAGCTTGTTTCCGATGAACCGGTAGCGAGCCAGCACGTACGCCGCCATCGACCCGAACAACATCGTGCCCGCCGTGCCGAAGAAGACGACGACGACGGTGTTGAACATGTACTGCCCGATGTGCGCCTTGTCCCAGGCCCGGCCCCACGAGTCCAGCCGCAGCGCCCCCGGGAGCTGCAGCGGGTCGCCGAAGATCTCGGTGTTGTTCTTGAACGACGCCAGGAACGTCCACAGCAGCGGCAGGATGATCAGCAGCGCCCACACGGCCAGCGCCACGTGCGAGAGCCCGTTGAGCACGCCGGGCCGCGACCTGGGCCGGTTTCTGGCCATCTCTAGAGCTCAACCCTTTCACGCCTGGTCGTACGCAATGTCAGCACGGCGAACGTCACGGTGAGGAAGAACAGCGCCACGCCCATCGCGGAGGCGTATCCGACCTTGTTGTAGGCGAATGCCGTCTTGTAGATCGTGACCGGGAGAATGGTCGTGGCGCCGTCGGGCTCGCCCTTGTCGCCCGCCAGCACCTGCACCAAGGCGAATCCGTCGAGGGCCGCGATCCCCAGATAGATCCAGCCGACCTGGATGGTGTCGCGCAGCAGCGGCAGCGTGATCGCGAAGAACAGCCGCACGCGTCCGGCGCCGTCGAGCGCGGCGGCCTCGAAATAGTCCTTGGGAATGGCCGCCATCCCCGCCGAGAACAGCACCACGTAGAAGCCGACGCCCTGCCAGATCATCACCGCGATGATCGACCAGAGGGCCAGGCCCGGCTCGGTGAGCCAGCCGACGGGCCCGGCGCCGAACCTGGCGAGCACGCCGTTGATGACGCCGTCCGCGTCGGGGCGGTAGACCGCCTGGAAGAGCACGCCCACCACGGCCACGGCCAGGACCTGGGGGAAGAAGAACACCACCCGGTAGAACCTCGACCCCCAGACCCCTCTCATGCCCGCGCCGCGCGTGCCGCCGCCCAGGTTCAGCAGGAACGACAGGAACAGCGCGATGACGATCGTCGCGATCGGCAGCACGAGCAGCATGATCCCGTGGTTGCGCAGGGCCTGCCAGAACACCTCGTCGTCGAACAGCCGGCCGAAGTTGTCCAGCCCCACGTACCGCACGATCGAGCTGTATCCGTTCCAGCTCGTCAGGGAGAGCTGGAACGCCTGGACATAGGGGCTGATGACGAAGACCGAATAGAGCGCCAGGGGGACGACGAGGAATCCGGCGACGAACCCGTACTTGCGCAGCCGATCCATCTGGTCACTGGCTCCGCGTCTGCTTGGCCACCGCGTCGTCCTTCTTGATCTCGTCGGCCTTCTTCTGCATGTCGGCGCAGAACTTCTCCGGGGTGACGCGCCCGGCCATGACCACGTTGATCTGCTGGGTGCCGTAGTCGAACAGCTCCTTGTACCAGCCCTCGAAACGCGCGTCGGTGATGATGTTCTGGCCGGCCGCGTCCTGGGCCCTGGCGGCGCTCATCAGGCCGGCGGGCAGGTCGAGCCCGGTGGCGGCGCCGTTCACCACGGTGAGGTTCTCGGTCTTCTCCGTGAATCCGCGCGCGCCTTCCTTGGACAGCATGATGCGCAGGTATTCGAGGCCGCCCTGGGGATTCTTGCCCTTGGCCGCGACGACGAAGTTCTCGCCGACGCCGACCTGGATGGCGCCGTACGGCATCTTGTCGGCGGCGGTGACGTCGGGAATGGGGGCGATGGCGTATTCGAAGTCGTCGGGCTTGTCCTTGACCATCTCGTTCTCGATCCAGGAGCCCACGGGGTAGAAGAGCAGCTTGTTCTGGAGCTGCTTGATCTGGGTCTGGGTGTGGTCGAGGCCAAAGTACGCTTTGTCGCCATATTTCGCCTGGATGTCCACCCAGGCCGTGACCGCCTGCTTCATCGGCTCGGCGTTCCAGGCGTTGTCGACCAGGTTGTCGATGTCGATGAGGACCTGGTTCCCGCCGATCTTGGCGGCCGTGTAGAGGACGTTCCAGAGCTGGTAGTACGGGCCCTTCTGCCCCGGATAGGCGAAGAGCAGGATGCCCTCCTGCTTGGCCGTGTCCCCGAGCGCCGTGAACTCGGCCCACGTCTTCGGCACCGACCACCCCTTGGACGCGAACAGCTTGGCGTTGTACCAGAGCGCGCGGTGGGAGACGGTGTAGTTGAGGACGAGGTCCTTGCCGTTGATCTTGGCGTTGTCGATCACGGCGGGGGTGACGGTGTCGCGGATCTTCTTGGCCGGGTCGTCGATCGAGGGGGCGTCGAAGAGCACGGTCAGGTCGGCGAGGTGGTTCTCGGCGGCCAGCGCGGCCAGGTCCATCGAGTCGGGGCCGGAGTTGTTGAGCACGTCGGGCGCGTCGCCGCCGACGAAGCGCGGGCGTAACTGGGTGCCGATCTGCTGGGTGGCGGTGTGCTTGACCAGTACGCCGGGGAACTCCTTCTTGTAGAGCTGCTCGTGCAGGTCCTTGGCGTACGCGTCGCCGTACCCGCCGCTGAAGATGACCACCTCCAGCGGCTTCTTGGGGTCGACGCCGAACGGGTTCTTGGTGTCGGCGGAGGCGGTGATGCTGGGGGCGGCCGACGGCTCGCCTCCCGTGCCGGCCGTGGCGCAGGCGCTCAGGAGGCCCGCTCCGGGGCCGGCGACGAACGCGGTCATACCGAGGCGGCGCAGCAGCTGACGCCGGGTGATCTCGCCCGGATGGGTCATGGGGACTCCCGAATTAGGAAAGTTTCCTAAACGTTTGCCCGAACGTACGGACGGCCCCCGACGCGCGTCAAGGGGGCGCAATCGAGACGTGACCTTGCCGTGATCGCCTCGCCTGACCACAGCATCGTGGACGGGGACGCGGGCGGCAAGTGCCGAGCCGAGAGCGGCTCGGTAACCATGAGGTACCTATAGCACGATGAAGTAACCAGTATCCGATGGATACTCTGGCGCGCATGAAGATCCTGCTCTTTGGCGCGACCGGCATGGTCGGTCAGCGCATAGCCGCCGAGCTGGCGAATCGCGGCCACCAGGTGACCGCCGTCAGCCGCAAGGGCCCCGTCAAGGGTGACGTCCACGACGCCGCCACCCTGGCCGAGGGCTACGACGCCGTCGTCTCCGCCATCGCCCCGCCGCGCGACGGCACCGAGCCCGAGCCGCCGTTCATGGAGGCCAACCGCGCGCTCATCGCGGGCGTGCGCGCGGCCGGCGTAAGCAGGCTCGTCGTCGTGGGCGGCGCCGGCAGCCTCCAGGTCGCGCCGGGGCAGGACCTGGTCGACACGCCCGGCTTCCCGGAGATCTACAAAAAGGAGTCCAAGGCCCAGAGGTCGGCCCTCGGCCTCTATCGGGAGGTCGAGGACCTGGACTGGACGTACATCTCACCGGCGGCGGAGATCGCGCCGGGCGAGCGTACCGGCGTCTACCGCATCGGCGGCGACACGCTGCTGGCCGACGCCGAGGGCCGCAGCTTCATCTCAGCCGAGGACTACGCGGTCGCGATCGCCGACGAGCTCGAGAAGGACCTGCACCCGCGCAGGCGGATCACCGTCGCCTACTGAGCGGGCTCGTCCGGGAGCAGGGCCTTCTCGTCGGGCTTGTGGACGAGCACGTTGTCCACGTACGACTTCACGGCCGCGGCCAGCCCCACGTCCGCGCCCGACTCCTCGGACAGGTACCAGCGGTGGTCGAGTATCTCGTGGAAGAGCTGCGCGGGCTCCAGCTTGCCGCGCAGCTCCGCGGGGATGGCCTCGACCGTCGGCTGGAATATCTCCGCCAGCCACCGGTGCGCCACGATGGCCTCGTCCTCGTGCCGCAGCCCCTTGGCCACCCTGAACCCGTCGAGGTCGTTGAGCAGCCGCCGCGCCTGGTTCTCCTCCACGTCGAGCCCGGTCAGCCGGAGCAGCCGCCGCTGGTGGTGTCCGGAGTCGACGACCTTGGGCCGGACGATGAGCCGCCCGGTGCCGACCTTGCGCCGCACCATCATCTCGGCCACGTCGAAGCCGAGCAGGTTCAGCCGCCGGATCCGCTGCTCCACGCGGTGCCAGTCGACCTCCTCGATGATCTCGCTCTGGGTGATCTCGTCCCAGAGGCGGTGGTAGCGGGTGACGATGTCCTCGGCGGTCTCCATGGGGTCGATGGACGGGTGCAGCAGCCCGCCGGCCTCCAGGTCGAGCATCTCGCCGAAGATGTTCATGTGCGCGGTGTCGATGTCGGCCAGCCGCTGGCCCTCGCTGATCATCGGGTGCATCTCGCCGGTCTCGGCGTCCACCAGGTACGCGGCGAAGGCCCCCGCGTCCCTGCGGAACAGCGTGTTGGACAGCGAGCAGTCGCCCCAGTAGAACCCGTTCAGGTGCAGTCGCACCAAGAGCACGGCCAGCGCGTCCAGCAGGCGGGTGAGCGTGTCGGGCCGCAGCGTGCCCGACATGACGGCGCGGTACGGCAGCGAGAACTGCAGGTGCCGGGTGATCAGCGCCGCGTCCAGCCCTTCCTCGCGGCCGGTGACGTACGCGACGGGCTCCACGGCGGGCGCGTCGAGCCGGGCCAGGTCCCACAGCAACTGGTATTCGCGCTTGGCGTACCGTTCGCTGATCTCCTTGATCGCGTACACCTTGCCGGACAGCCGGGCGAAACGCACCACGTGCCGGGATATGCCGCGCGGCAGATCGACGAGATGGTACTGCGGCCAGTCTTGGAGGGGGACCTCCCAAGGGAGGCGGATCAGGTCAGGGTCGCCTAGCGCGCCAGTGATCTGCAGGGGCATTTCCACAGGATATGGTGCATTGGTGGACGAGTTTCTCAAGTGGTACTTTTCCGACCGTCCCGTCCTGGCCAGCTCGTTAGGGGCCGACGGTTACGATCACACCCTCGGTGACTTCACCGCCTCCGCCTGGACCGCCCGCGAGCGGGAGGAGGCCCGCTGGCTCGACCGCCTCTCCGGCATCGAGGCCGCCACCCTGGACGACGCCATCGACAGAGACCTGGTCCTCTCCCAGCTGAGAGGCTCGATCGCACTCGCCGCCTGGCCCGAGTGGCGGCGCGACCCGGCCGCCTACCTCTCCGCGATCTTCGCCTCCATGTACGCGCCGTTCCAGCGGCGCCTCAAGCCGGAGCCCGAGCTGGTGTCGTCGGCCGTCTCCCGGCTGGCCGAGGTGCCCGGCGTGCTGGCCGCCTGCCGCGCCAACCTCGACCCCGACCTGGCCGCCCCGCTGCTGGTCAAGCGCGGGCTCGGTCAGGCGCGCACCGGCCGCAACTTCCTCACCCGGACGATCCCGTCCATGGTCCAGGACCCCGACCTGGCCGCCCGGCTGGCAGAGGCCGCCGAACCGGCGGCGCGGGCGTTCGACGAGCTGGTCGCCTTCCTTGAGGGCTTCGAGTGCGGCGGCACCTGGCGGATGGGCGAGAAGCTCTACTCCACACTGCTGCGCGACCGCGAGATGCTCGGCTACGGCGCCGCCGAGCTGCACGAGAAGGGCAAGGCCGCCTGGACCGAGCTGGACGCGCGCATGCGCCAGGTGGCGCTGCGGGTCAACGGCGGCGAGGACTGGCGGGCGGCGATGGAGTTCCTCATGGACGACCATCCGCCGACGCTGGCCGACATGCGGGCCGAGTACGCGGCCGAGACCCAGCGGGCCAGGGAGTTCGTGCGGGAGCGGGACCTGGTCACGTTCGCCGGAGGCGAGGAGTGCGACGTGCTCCCGTCCGCCGAGTACACCCGTCCCGTTCTGTCCGTCGCCCACTACCTCTCGCCGCCCCCGCTGAGCGCCTCGCGCAAGGGCGTCTTCTTCGTCCCCTACACGCCCGACGACTTCACCCCCGAGCAGGTACGCCAGCGCCTGCGGACGAACTCGCGGGCCCAGATGCCCTCGATCGCCGTGCACGAGGCCTACCCGGGGCATCACTGGCACCTGTCGTACATGGCGGGCAATCCCCGTACCGTCAGGAAGGTCTTCCGCACCCCGTACTTCACCGAGGGCTGGGCCCTGTACGTCGAGAAGCTCCTGCACGAGCAGGGCTACTTCGACACCCCCGCCACCGAGCTGGCCCACCTGGACTGCCGGATCTTCCGGGCCTCCAGGATCGTCGTGGACACGGCGCTGCACTGCGAGGACATGTCGATCGAGGAGGCGGAGACGTTCATGGCGACCAGGGCGTCGCTGTCGCCGGGCACCGCTCAGGGCGAGGTGAACCGCTACTGCGCGTGGCCCACGCAGGCGCCTTCCTACCTCACGGGCGCGATCGAGATCGACCGCATCCGGGAGTCGTTCCAGGGGTCGCTGAAGGAGTTCCACGACCGGATCGCCGGGTCGGGCGGGCTGCCGCTGGGCCTGGCCGAGCAGGCGGCGCTCTCATAGGCGGCGCGGGAACGCCGGGGGGTTCAGCGCGCGCTCGACCACCGCGTTGAGCTGCTCGTCCGTGAGGATCGTGGGCTTGCCCACGCTGAGCCCCCGGACATAAACCTCGCACAGCCACTCCAGCAGCCGGGTGGCCTCGAACGCCTCCTCCAGCGTCGCCCCGACGGTCACCCCGCCGTGGTTGGCCATCAGGGCGGCCTTCTTGCCCTCCATCGCCGCGCGGACGTTGGCAGCCAGCTCGGGCGTGCCGTACGTGGCGTACTCGGCCACCTTGACCACCCCGCCGAGCATCAGCGCGTTGTAGTGCACGGGGGGCAGTTCGGTCATCGTGCTGGCCACGATCGTGCCGAACACCGAGTGCGTGTGCACGATGGCCCGGGCGTCCGTGGTCGCGTAGACGGCCAGGTGCATGGGGGTCTCGCTGGACGGCTGCAGCTCGCCCTCGACGAGATAGCCGTCGACGTCAACGACGGGGCACATCTCCGGGGTCAGCCGGTCGAGCGCCGCCCCCGAGGGGGTGACCGCGACGAGGTCCCCCTCGCGCACGCTCAGGTTGCCGGACGTGCCGATGACCAGGCCGAGCTCGACCGCGCGCCGGCCGTACTCGCACAACTGCTCGCGCAGGCTCATGCGTCGGCAATGTAGTCGGTCGTCCGAATTACGGCAATCCTTGTCACAGGCGATCGAGTGCCTGGAGCATGAGCCGCTCGATGTCGACGCGCCTGAGCCGGCCCGGGTAGAGGAGCAGGTGCAGGCTGAGGCCGTCCACCAGGGCGAGGAGGTGCTCGGTCAGGTCGTCGAGGTTGTCGTCGGTGCGCAGCTCGCCGGCCGCGCGGGCCTGGGCCAGCAGGTCGCGTACGGCGGCGCGCAGTTCGTCCGCCTCGGCGCGCTGGACCTCGGCCAGGCGCTCCGAGGCCAGGCTGCGGCTCCAGAAGCTGACCTCCAGGCGCGACTCCTGGGTGCGCTCGGCGTCCAGCGGCAGGTTGTCCAGCAGCAGCTCGCGCAGCGCGGCCAGCCCGGTCACGCCCTCGACCTTGCGGGTCAGCCGGTCGCGGATGCGCTGGTGGGACTGGCGCAGCGCCGACAGCAGGATCTCGTCCTTGTCGGCGAAGTAGTGGGCGAGCACGCCGTTGGAGTATCCGGCCTCCTTCGCGATGGCCCGCGTGGTGGCGGCGTCGATGCCGTCCCTGACGATCACCCGGCGGGCGGCTGACAGGACCTCGCGCCTGCGCTCGTCGTGATCGACGATCTTGGGCATCGGCTCCTCCATTGACTTTTTATTCGGACGTCTGTCTATTTAGACTATGACCGTCGCCACCGTCGGCGTCCACATCGTCGACATTCTCGCCAGGCCCATCGAGCACATCCCCGAGGGCCAGGACACCGTTCTGGTGGACCAGATCCGCCTCACCGCCGCCGGCGCCGCCGCCGGGACCGCCGTCGATCTGGTCAAGCTGGGCAACTCCGTGATCACGATGGGAGCCGCCGGCGACGACGAGCTGGGCGACTTCCTGGTGGCGGTGCTCGCCAAGCGCGGTGTCGACGTCTCGCGCCTCGTGCGCCGGGCGGGCGAGCAGACGGCCGCGTCGATCCTGCCCATCAGGCCCGACGGCGGGCGGCCCAGCTTCCACGTGCCGGGGGCGAACCTCGGCGTGACGTACGCGGACCTGGACCCCGACGTGCTGCGCGGCGTGCGGGCGATCCACCTGGGCGGGATGGACGTGACGTTCGGCCTCGGGGATCCGGCGTTCTTCGCCCTCCTGGACGAGGTGCGCGCGGCCGGCACCCTCGTCACCATGGACCTCCTTTCGGAGCTGCCCGACTTATTGGGAATGGCCCGCGCTTTCCTGCCGCACGTGGACTACGTGCTGCCGAACGAGTCGCAGGCCCTCCTCATGACCGGCGCCTCCGACGTCGGCGAGGCCGCCCGGACCCTGCTGGCCGACGGGCCCCGCGGCGTGCTCGTCACGCTGGGCGCCGCGGGCAGCCTCGTGGTCACCGCGGAGGGAGCGGAGTCGGTGCCCGCACTCAAGGTGGACGTCGCGGACACGACGGGCTGCGGGGACGCGTACTGCGCGGGGTTCCTGACGGGTCTCCTGCACGGGCAGGACGTGCTGACCGCGGCCCGCTGGGGCACGGCCGCCGCCGCCCACGTCGCCACGGGGCTCGGCTCCGACGCCGGCCTCATCGACCTCGACTCGACTCTAAGGATTCTCGGATGACCGACGCAGAACTCCGTCAGCGCGCACTGAAGGTCGTCCCCGGCGGCATGTACGGGCACCTGAACGCCGCCCTCTTCGCCCCCGGCTTCCCGCAGTTCTTCGAACGCGGCGAGGGCTGCCGCCAGTGGGACGTGGACGGTCGCGAGTACATCGACTTCATGTGCAGCTGGGGCCCGGTCGTGCTCGGCCACCGCCACCCCCGCGTGGAGGAGGCCGCCGCCCGGCAGGCCGCGCTCGGCGACTGCCTCAACGGCCCCGGCCCGATCATGGTGGAGCTGGCCGAGCTGCTCGTGGACACCGTGCCCAGCGCCGACTGGGCGATGTTCTCCAAGAACGGCACCGACGCCACCACGCAGGCGCTCATGGTCGCCCGCGCCGCCACCGGGCGGACCAAGGTCCTGATGGCGCACGGCGCCTACCACGGGGCCGACCCCTGGTGCACGCCCTCCCTGTCGGGCACGACGCCCAACGAGCGGGCCGACCTGGTGGAGTTCACGTACAACTCACTGAGCTCGCTGGAGGCCGCGGCGGCGACCGTGGAGGGCGACGTGGCGGCGATCATCGTGACGCCGTTCAAGCACGACTCGTTCGAGGACCAGGAGCTGGTGGAGCCCGCCTTCGCCCGGGGCGCCCGCGCCCTGGCCGACCGGCTCGGGGCCGCGCTGGTGATCGACGACGTGCGGGCCGGGTTCCGGGTCGACCTGCGGGGGTCCTGGGAGCCGTACGGGGTGCGGCCCGACCTGACCGCCTGGTCGAAGGCCATGGCGAACGGCTACCCGATCGCCGCCGTCACCGGCACGGACGCGCTGCGCGGACCGGCGCAGACGCTGTACTCGACGGGGTCGTTCTGGTTCTCGGCGGTCGCCATGGCGGCGGCCAAGGCGACCATCGAGACGCTGCGCGACACCGACGGCATCGGCGCCATGGAACGGGCGGGCACGCAGCTCCGCGAGGGGCTCTACGCGCAGGCCAAGTCCCACGGGTTCGTGGTGAACCAGACCGGGCCCGTCACGATCCCGTGGCTCAGCTTCGACGGGGACGCCGACCTGTCCGTCGCGATGTGGTGGAGCGACGCCTGCCTGCGGCACGGGGTCTACCTGCATCCGTGGCACAACTGGTTCATGTCGGCCGCGCACACGGAGGCGGACGTGGCCAGGGCGCTGGAGGGCACGGACCAGGCGTTCGCGGAGACTCGCGCCCACTTCGGCTAGGCGGCGGTGAGCTTGGTGATCTCCTGCACGACGGAGGACCAGAGCGGGCGCGGCAGGTCGTGGCCCATGCCCGGGTAGGTCACCAACCGGGCGCCCGGGATGGCCGCGGCCGTGGCCTGCCCGCCCGCGACCGGGATGAGCTGGTCCGCCTCCCCGTGCAGCACCAGCGCGGGCACCCCCACGCCGGCGAGCGACGCCGTGCGGTCCCCCGAGGCCATGACGGCGGCCAGTTGCCGGGCCGTCCCGTCGGGGTCGAAGCAGCGGTCGAACGCGAGTCCGGCCAGCGTGGTGATCCGCTCGCGGTCCAGCTCGTATCCGGGCGAGCCGATGATCGACCAGGTCCGCACCGCCTGCTCCAGGACCGCCTCGCGGTCGGCGGGGGGCCTGCTCATGAGGGCGGCGAGCGCGGCGTCCGTGGGCGGGGCCACCGAGGGGCCGGGCGTGGACATGATCGAGGTCAGGGTCAGCACCCGGCCCGGGTGGCGGATGGCCAGCGCCTGGGCGATCATGCCGCCCATCGACGCCCCGACGACGTGGGCGGCGGGCCAGCCCAGCGCGTCCATGAGTCCGGCCGTGTCGTCGGCCAGGTCGTCCAGCAGATACGGCGAAGGCGCCCCCATGGCGGGAACGCCCTTGTCGTGGAAGTGCGTGGACAGGCCGACGTCGCGGTTGTCGAACCGTACGACGTGATGTCCCTGGTCCGCCAGCAGCTCGCAGAGCCCTTCATCCCAGTGGATGAGCTGGGCGCCGAGCCCCATGATGAGGAGCAGGGGGCGCCCGTCGTGCGAGCCGAAGCTTTCGTAGGCGATTTCGATGCCGTTCGCGGCCGCGCGGATGGTCACGAAGACCAGAATGACATTCTGGTCCGGGGTCCGTAAAGCTCAGCCCATGAGGAGGTTGCGGACGCGCTCACTGGCGAGCGCCACTCCGCCGCCCGCCACGGCCACGGCGCTGGCCACGACCGCGCCCGCGCTGGAGCTCCACTCTTCGGCCTCGCGCGCCCGAGGCACGGCCACGCCGCCCGCGGGGGGCTCGGCCGGGTTGTCGTCGTGCTCGGACCAGGCGCCGGTCGAGAACGGCACCGGGTAGTTCTTCTTGCCGGGCCCGTCGCCCCACTTGGTGATGACGTAGTCGACCTTGATGTGCCCCTGGCCGCCGACGCCGTCGACGCCGAGCGTGTCGGTGTTGAACGTGCCGCCGGTCAGCTCCGCGAACGTCTTGCCGTCCAGGTCCAGCATGACCCCGTTGTTGGAGGGGATGCCCGGGCCGCGGTCGCCGACGAAGAAGGGCAGTTTCTTGCCGTCGTGGATCACGTAGCCCTCGGTCATGAGCGGCCAGCTCGGGCTGGCGGCCAGGCCTTTCTGCATGGGCTTGCCACTGGCGGGCAGACCGGTGTCCCCGGCGCGGCCGGAGGAGTCGTCCCAGAAGTACGAGGCCGTGGTCGAGCCCTTGAGCAGGACCTTCTCATCCGTGTTGGAGTCGGCGTGGGCCGCGGTGCAGGCGATCGTGAGAGTGCTGACGGCGGAGGCGGTGAGCAGAGCGAGGGTACGCAGGCCAAAACGTGCAGACATGAAAAGTAAGTCCTTCGCGAGGGGGCAGGGAGGTTGCGCTCGCTTGAAAAAGGGCGTAGCAGGACAAGCACCTGACGGGGGGAGAGCTACGCGGAGCGCGAAACAAGCCTGGAGAAGGGGCCGCTCAGAGGGCGGTCGTCATCACGCGGTAGGGGTGTTCTACGTGATCATTCATGTAATGCATATGTCCTCTCCATCTCGCCTACCGGGTTAGCTGACGGGTTCGGGCGTGGAGTTGCCCTACCGACACAAGGTCGGATTCACCCCAGGGAGGTGGGTCCCCGGTTCCCGAGCGATCGGGATTCGGCGCCAGCCGGCTGGTCCCCTCTGGGTAAGGGCCATGCCACCAGCTGGTAAGTGGCCAACACTCTAACCACGTATTCCGGACAAACACAAACACTTCGTCATGAATCGGACTAAAGATCTACCCGCCTCGGCAAAATGAAAGGGGGCACGGCATTGCCGTACCCCCTAGAAATTCCCGGCCTCAGCCGCCGCTCTTGCGCCTGAACGATCTTTTACTCGCAGCCGGACCGTGCGCCCCGTGGATCTTCGACGGGTCGCCGCCCTTGCCACCGGCGCCCGAGTCCGCGTGCTGGTTACGCTTGCGCTCCAGCGCCTCGCGAAACTTGCGCTTCATCTCGTCCTCGGGAGTCTCGCTGACTTCCGGCTCCGGTGTATCCGCCATGAGGACCTCCATGGTGTTGGGGACTATCACAGCTTCGCATGGCGCCGCTTATGACGCGAAACTGGCCTCAGCCCTGGCCTGCGGCGTGGCGGGCACCTCCAGCCGCCGACCCGGCATCACCACCAGCGCCACCAGGGCGAGCAGCGCCCCCGCCACTCCCAGCGACGGGATGACCGCCGCGGCGGCGGAGGCATGCGCGGCGGCCAGGCCGTGCGCCGGCGCGTCCGCGGCGACCGTGGAGGTGTAGAGGGTGCCACCGACGGCCAGCGCCACGGAGCCGCCGATCTGGCGGAAGAAGGTCAGGTTCGCCGACGCGATGCCGATGTACTGCGGCTCGACGGACTGCTGGGCGGCCACGGTCAGGCCGGACAACATCGGGCCCATGCCGAGCCCGATCAGCAACATCCAGCCCGCCAGCAGCAGCCCGTCGGTGTGCGCGGTCAGGTTCAGGCAGAGCAGGGCGCCGGCGGCCAGCAGGAACGGGGAGGCGAGCAGCCACGGCTTGTAGACCCTGGTCCTGGACATGAGCGTGCCCATGAGGACGCTGCCCAGGACCATGGCCAGCGTCATCGGGTAGATCCTCAGCCCGGACTCGGTGGCGCTGACGCCGAGGGACTCCTGGAAGTAACGCGGCAGGAACACCACTCCCGCGAACATGCAGAAGGCCGTGAAGAAGGACGTGACGTTCACGAGCGTGTAGGTGCGGTTGCCGAACAGGTGCATGGGCATGATCGGGCTGACCGCCCGCCGCTCGACCAGCACGAACACCGCCAGCAACGCGACCGCGAGCGCGATCGGCCCGGCCACGGCGGCGTCGGTCCAGGTGTGGCCGTCCATGCCCTTCTCCGTCAGGCCCAGCAGCAGCGCGCTGACGGCCACGGTGAAGACCCCGATGCCCGCGTAGTCGGGGCGCCCGCCGCCTCCCACGCCCGGCCGCCTCGGCAGCTTGCGCGCGACGATCGCGATCAGCACGAGGCCGAGCGGCACGTTCACGTAGAAGGCCCACCGCCAGCTCGCGTGGTCGGTGAACAGCCCTCCGAGGAACGGCCCCGCCAGGTACGTCAGCCCCATCACGCCGCCGAGCGCGCCCTGCACGCGGGCGCCGTTCGTGCCCGGCGGGAACATCTCCATCACCAACGCCATCGACAGCGGCAGCAGCGCGCCCGCGCCGAGCCCCTGCAGCGCGCGGAAGGCGATGAGCTGCGGCATGTCCTGCGCCGCCCCGCACAACGCCGATCCCGCCACGAACACCACCATCCCGATCAGCAGCAGCGGCTTCCTGCCGTGCTGGTCGGACAGCCGGCCGTAGAGCGGCACGGTGACCGTCGAGGTGAGCAGGTACGCCGTCACCACCCAGACGTAGAGCGTGGTGCCGCCCAGCTCGGCCGTGATCCGCGGTAACGCGGTGCCGACGATCGTCTGGTCGAGCATCGCCAGGAACATCCCGCCGAGCACCGCGAGCAAGAGGAGCCCTTGAGGCTTCATGTCATCATTCACATGTGAAGATTGATATGTAAGTCATGACATGTCAAGTCTTCGATATGCTTGCCGGCATGTCCCTACGGATCGCGCTTCTCGGGCTGCTTGAGGCCGTGGGCCCGGCGAGCGGGTACGACCTGACCAAGAAGTTCGAGCACTCGCTCAACCACGTCTGGCAGGCCGGGCACACGCAGATCTATCCCGAGCTGGTGAAGATGGCCGCCGACGGCCTGGTGGCGGCCTCGTCGGAGGGCGCCAGGGGGCGCAAGATCTACACGATCACCCCGGAGGGGGCGCGGGAGCTGCACACGTGGCTGGTGGAGCACGAGCCCGTCTTCGTCGTACGCAGCGAGACCGCGCTGCAGGCGTTCCTGCTGCCGCTGCTCCCCACGGAGGAGGCGATCACGGTGGTCGAGCGGATCAAGGCCGGGTACGAGGCCAGGCTGGCGGTCCTGGACTGCCAGAGCAGAACCGGCGTCGGCAACCACGCGCTGCGCCTCGGCCTGGCGCAGGTCCGCATCGGCCTCGAATGGGCCGACGAGACCCTGGCCATCCTCAGGAGCGGCTGAGCCCGGCGCTCAGGTAAAGGGGAACCACTCCGTTCCTGGTGTTGGGTTGGAACGGCCCAGGAAATAGACCCGGCATGCCCGCCACGACCACCAAGTCCTCAGTCCTGTCATGAGTCTCCTCGGCCGCGATCTGGCGGTGGACCTCGGGGGTGCCCGCACGCGGATCTACGTCCGGGGCAAGGGCATCGTGCTCGACGAACCCTCCGCGGTGACGATCGACGCCCGTACCGGCAAGATCATCGGGTACGGCTCGGACGCCACGGGCGACGAGACGTGCTGGCCGGTCAGCGGGGGCCTGCCGGCCGACGGCGATCTCGCCCGGCGGATGGTCAGGCACTTCCTCGGCAAGGTGCAGCGGCGTCCGCTCGCCAGGCCGCGCCTGGTCATGGCGCTGCCCGACGGGGCCACGCCGATCGAGCGGGCCGCGCTGCGCGACGTGGCGTACGAGGCGGAGGCCAGGCAGATCGTGCTGATCCCGCACTCGCTCGCCGCCGCGCTCGGCGCGGGCCTGCCGGTCGGCGACTACGTGGGGGGCATGGTCATCGACGTCGGGCGCGACTCCGCCAGGATCGCCGTGCTCTCCGGCGGGGAGGCCGTGGCCACGACGGCGGTCCCGAGCGGCGGCCGGGCCGTGAACCGGGCCATCGCCCGCCTGGTCGAACACGAGCACGGCCACACCCTCGACGAACACGAGGCGGAGACGGCCAAACGCCACACCGGACAAGAAGACGTGACCGTACGCGCCCGGAACCCGGAAACCGGCAACGAGCACGTCGTACGGCTGCCCGTGGAACGGATCCGGGAGGCGGCGGCTCCGACGATCGAGTCCATCGTGTGGGCGGCGATGGAGACCGTCGAACGCTGCCCCGCCGAACTGACCGCCGACCTCGGGGAGCGCGGCACGGTGCTGGTGGGGGGCGGCGCGCTGCTCGCGGGCCTCGCGCCGCGGCTGCGGGAGTCCCTGGGCATGCCGGTACGTCAGGCGGAACAGCCCCTGGAGTGCGTGGCCCTCGGCCTCGGCGCCTGCGCGAACGACCTGGGCCTGCTCGCCCGCCTCCGCGGCGGCCGCACCCGGCGCCGATGACGTTTTCCGCCTTTCGCCGGTGGCCCTGGGCGATCTCGGATATGGTCCGAACGTGCGCGCCTGCCGTCACGGCTTATCCGCGGCGCTCCTCTGCGTCGCGGCAATGACGGCCTGCACGGCGGCCTCCGAACTCCCCACCCTCGAAGACGCGGCCCGGCAACTCGACTCCGACGGCAGCGCCCTGCTCCGCGCCGCCGGCCTCCGCCTGTCGCCGGACGCGCCGATAGAGGACGACTCGTGCGTGCCCGGCCAGGTGCGGCGGTACTTCCGCGCCGAGAGCGACCTCGCCTCCGCCTCCGCCGGGCTGCTCGCCCGGCTCCAGGCGATGGGGTACGACAAGGTGGTCGACGATCTGGATCTGCGGGATGGGGATCAGGACGTTTCGGTGTTGCGGAATCCTGAGACTCGGCTGACGTTCGAGCTGACCGTGCTGTCCGGCGACGAGCCGGGCGTGCGCGTCATCGGCAAGACCACCTGCTACACCGCCGACTGACCCCCCTGCACCCGCACTCCCCCATCGCCACAAGCGCCGCACCACCGCAAGCGCCCCTTGGTGAGCCCCCGGGCCGTGTCGGGCCCGGAGGGTCAAGGGGTGGAGAGGGCTTCGGTCGGGGAGAGGCGGGAGGCGCGGATGGCGGGGTAGAGGCCGGCCACGGCGCCGATGGCGAGGGTGGCGGCGAGGCCGCCGCCGGTGGCCCAGGCCGGGACCACAGAGGGCCAGCCGCTGTACAGCGCGTACCCCATCGTGACCCCCGTCCCCAGGAGGATCCCCCCTCCCCCGCCCAGGCCCGACAGCAGCAGCGACTCCGCGAGGAACTGGGTGCGGATCTGCCCCCGGGTGGCCCCGAGCGAGCGGCGGAGGCCGATTTCGGCGCGGCGTTCCAGCACCGAGATGACCATCGTGTTGGCCACCCCCACCCCGCCCACCAGCAGCGCCACGGCCCCCACCCCCAGCAGGAGGTTGGCGAACGCCTGGCTGGTCGCCTGCTTGGCGGCCAGGGCGTCGGACGGGCGGGAGACGTCCACCTCGTTGGGCGCCTCCGGGTTGGCGGTGCCGGCCAGCACCTGGCGGACGGCCTCCAGCTTGGCCTCCTCCGAACGGGTGTAGAGCGTGGTCGGGTGCCCGTCGAAGCCCAGCCGGGACTCCGCCACCGGCCAGCCGACCAGGACGCCGCTGTCCAGTTCGGTGGCGAGCGCCACCGGGTTCATGACCCCGACGACCGCGAAGCGGACGCTGCCGATCACGACCTGCGTGTCCGGCCCGATCGAGCCGACGCCGAGCCGCTGGGCGGCGGAGGAGCCGAGCACGGCGGCCGGGTAGCGTTCGGTGGCGGCGTTGAGCCAGGTCCCGCTGCGCAGGGTCGCGCCGACGGTCGCGGGCAGGTCGAGGCGGGCCGCGTACGTGGTCATGCCGCCGGTCTGGGCCTTGGGGATCTGCTCCGACCGGTAGACCTTGGCGTCGCCGATGCGCCCGATCGACGAGACCGCCTGGACGGGGCCGATCCGTTCGATCATCGCCTCCGCGTCCGTCGGCATCTGCGCGGCCTCGCCCATGAGCGTGGTGCCGGACGAGACCGTGAGCAGGTTGGTGCCCAGCGCGGAGAGCGTACGGTCCAGCTCGGCGCCCGACGAGGACGAGAGCCCGACCACGCTGACCATGGCCGCGATGCCGATGGCGATGCCGAGCGCCGACAGGAAGGCCCGCAGCGGTCGCGTACGCAGGCCGACCGCCCCGACGCGCATCACGTCCCGGGGCCGCATCCTGGCCGGGGACAACTTCGGCCGAGCCACCTCCAATACGGTCATCACACCGCCTCCAGCGGGACCCGCGCGGTGTCGGAGATGATCCGGCCGTCGCGCATCCGCACCTGCCTGGGCAGGCTGGCGGCGATCTCCCGGTCGTGCGTGATGATCACGATGGTGGTGCCGGCCGCGTTCAGCTCGCGCAGCAGCTCCATCACCCCCGTACCCGACACCGAGTCCAGGGCCCCGGTCGGTTCGTCGGCCAGGAGCAGCGGCGGGTCGCCCGCCACCGCCCTGGCGATGGCCACGCGCTGCCGCTCGCCGCCGGACAGCTCGTGCGGCTCGTGGTCCATCCGGTGCCCGAGCCCCACCCGTTCGAGCGCCTCGGCCGCGCGGCGGCGCCGCTCCGACCGGCTCAGGCCGGTGTAGACGAGGCCGTCGGCCACGTTGTCCAGGGCCGGGACCTTCGCGGCGAGGTGGAACGACTGGAACACGAACCCGATCGTGGTGGCCCGCAGCGCCGACAACTGGTTGTCGGACAGCTTGGAGACGTCGTACCCGTCGATGTGGATGGTCCCGGACGTGGGCCGGTCGAGGGTGCCGACGACGTTGAGCATCGTCGACTTACCCGAGCCGGACGGCCCGACGATGGCGATCAGCTCGCCGTGCTCGATGCGCAGCGACACCTCCCGCAGCGCCGCCACGCCACCGGGGTACGTCCTGGACACGTCCGCCAGCGCGATCATGGGGTACGTCATTTCGGCATCCCCACGGCCATGCCCTCGGTGAGCCCGTCACCGCTGACCTCGACCCGTCCCCCGGCGAACAGCCCCGTCTCGACCTTGACGTAGCGGGACCCGCCCCCTTCGACGACCTCCAGGCCGTAGCCGCCCTCGCGCAGCGCCACCAGCGCCGCGACCGGCACGGTCAGCACGTTCTTGCGCTGGGAGGCCGTGAACGTCACGCCCACCGCCGCCTTGTCCAGCCCCTTGGCGGCTTTGGAGTCGCCGATCGAGACGAGCGCCTCGACGCGGGTCTCCGGTTCGGCGTTCTGGCCCTCGCCCGGCTTGACGACCGTGGCCACCTCGGTGACCTTGCCCCGTACGTTCTTGCCGTCCGGCAGCGTGACCTGGACCTTGGCGCCCTTCTTGGCCATCCGCTGGTCCTCGGCCTCCAGTTCGACCGTGATCACCTTGGAGGTGCCGGTATAGGTCAGGACCTTCTGCCCAGGCGCGGCCGGCTGGCCCTTCTCGGACTCCAGGCTCTCCACCCGTACCTTGCCGGGGGCGAAGACGACCCGGCCCAGCTCGACCACGCCGGTCTCGTCCAGGCCGCGGTCCTCCTGCCACTCCTTGACGGCCTCGGCCGTGTCGTAGGTGTACTCGTCGTCGACCGTGAAGCCGTCGTAGCCGAGCTTCTTGAGGTTGCGCTCCAGGTTCTCGACGTCCTTGCCCTCCACGCCGACCTTGAGGTCGCGGTAGGCGGGCGTGTCGCCGTACATGAGCATGACCGGCTGGTTGTCCACCCGGTACAGGGACCGGCCGCGGGTGATCTGGGCACCGCTGTCGGGCAGCCAGGTGATCGTGCCGGGCTTCCTGCTCACCGCCGTGGTCACCGGGCCGTAGCCGAGCTCGCCGTCGGCGTCCCTGGTGTCGTTCAGGGTCTGCCTGGTCACCGTGGTGGTGGCCGGCGGCACGGCGGCGGCCGACTGGGTGGGGCCGGCGCCGCCCTTCAGCAGGCCGGCGCTGTTGATCGCGACGAACCCGCCGCCCGCGGCGGCCAGCGCGATCAGGAGCCCGGCGACCACCTTGCCCCGGCCGCGACGGCGGCGCGGCCGGGAAGGCGGGGAGCCGGGCTCCGCCTTCCCGTCAATGGTGGCCATCCCCATCACATGCCTCCCATGCCCGCCTCAGAGAGCTCCTTCTGGCACTTCTCCTGGGCGGACTTGAAGTCGGGGTCTTGGGCGACGTCGCCGTTGATGCGGACCATGCCGCCCTCGGGGTCGGGGTAGGACTCGACGCCGTTGTCACGCATGCACTGCGCGACCTTGCGCAGGGCCTCGGCCCGCTGGGGGTCGATCTTGCCGCCCTGCCCGCCCATCGTCGGCGCGTACTGCTTGCACGCCTCCTGGGCCGCCTGGACCTTCTCCTGCGGGACGCTGCCGTCGAACTTCATCATGATGCCCTTGCCGGGTTCGGGGTCGGGGACCTCGACGCCGTTCTCGCGCATGCACTGGGCGAATTTGAGGCCGCGCTCGTGCGGGTCCTCGCTGGGCTTCGCGCTGGCCGCGGCCTGGGTGCCGGTGCCGGACACCGACGCCACGTCGGAGCCGCCGCCGTCGCCGGAGCCACAGGCGGCCAGGGTCAGGGTGAGCGCCAGGGCCAACACGCTGAGGGCTCGTCCTCGCATGGGTTTCTCCTCCATCGAATGAACGTGGTTCGAGGTGAGATGCAATAGGGGCCGCTGTTTCCTCAGCGTTTCCGCCGGCGGCTTATTTTGACCAAATGCCGACTACGCCACACTCGGCTCCGTAGGCAGAAGAAAGGTGCACGATGCGGGTGCTGGTGGTTGAGGACGAGCTGCTGCTCGCCGACGCGATCGCCGAGTGGCTGCGTGAGGAGACGCACGCGGTCGATCTGGCGCATGACGGCGAGGCGGCGCTGGAACGGATCGCGGTCAACGACTACGACGTGGTCGTGCTGGACCGCGACCTGCCGCGCGTGCACGGCGACGACGTGTGCCGGGAGCTGGTGGCGTCCGAGCGCGACGCGCGGGTGCTGATGCTGACCGCCGCCGCCCAGCTCGACGACCGGGTCACGGGACTGTCCCTGGGGGCCGACGACTATCTGTCGAAGCCGTTCGCGTTCCCCGAACTGGCCGCGCGGGTGCTGGCGCTGGGACGGCGCTCGCGACCGGCCGTGCCGCCGGTGCTGCGCAGGGCCGGGATCACGCTGGACCCGGCGCGCAGGGAGGTCTTCAGGAACGGGCGGTTCGTCCCGTTGGCGAAGAAGGAGTTCGCCGTCCTGACGGAGCTGATGCGGGCGAACGGCAACGTGGTCTCGGCCGAGCAACTGCTGGAGAAGGCGTGGGACGAGCACGCCGACCCGTTCACGGGCGCGGTCAGGCTCACCATTCTCAAGCTGCGCCGCAAGCTCGCCGACCCGCCGGTGGTGGAGACCGTGCCGGGAGTCGGGTACCGGATCTCATGAGCTTCCTGAGACGGCTCGTACGCCCGCGGCCCACGCTGCGGCTACGGCTCACCCTGTTGTACGGGGCCGTGTTCATGCTCGCCGGGCTGTGTCTGCTCGGCGTCACCTACCTGCTGTTCAACCAGCAGCTGACGAACACGTTCGAGAGCAGGTTCGCCGCCCCGCCGGGCCGGTTCAAGCAGCTGATCTTCGTCGAGAACGGGGTCAAGCTCACCGGCGACGCGGCGTACGAGTGGCTGCGGCAGCAGGAGCTGAAGCTGCGCGGCGCGGCCGTCACGTCACTGCTGACGCAGGGCCTGATCGCGCTGGTCGTGGTCGGCGCCGCGGCCGTCCTGCTCGGCTGGGTGGTCGCCGGACGGGTGCTGCGCCCGCTGCACCAGGTCACCGAGACGGCGCGCAGGATCGCCGCCGCGCCCATGGCCGAGCGCGGGCTGCACGAGCGGATCGCGCTGGCGGGGCCGGACGACGAGGTCAAGACGCTGGCCGACACGTTCGACACCATGGTGGAGCGGCTGGACCAGTCCTTCGACGGGCAGCGCAGGTTCGTGGCGAACGCCTCGCACGAGCTGCGCACGCCGCTCACGCTGAACCGGGCGCTGGTCGAGCTGGCCATGCACCGCCGTACGGCCTCGGCCGAGATCAAGGATCTGGGCGAGAGCCTGCTGGAGATCAACGCCCGCCACGAGCGGCTCATCTCCGGGCTGTTGCTGCTGGCCAGGTCGGAGCAGGAGGTCGCGGACCGCTCCCCGGTGGACCTGGCCGACGTGGTGACGCACGTGGTCAGGCAGACCGCCGCGGACGCCCACGAGTCCAAGGTCACCGTGTACGAGGTCACCGCGCAGGCGCCCACCGCCGGGGACGCCCTGCTGCTCGAACGGCTGGTGCACAACCTGGTCGAGAACGGCATCCGGCACAACGTGGACGACGGGACCGGCTGGGTGCGGGTGGTCAGCCGTACCGTGGCCGGCGAATCGGGTGGGCTGGCCGAGGTCGAGGTCAGCAACACCGGGCCGAGCGTGCCGCCGTACGACATCCCGCAGCTCTTCAAGCCGTTCCACCGGCACGGGGCCGAGCGCGTGATCACGGCCAGGAGCGCGGGGCTGGGGCTGTCGATCGTACGGTCGGTGACGGTGGCGCACGGCGGGGACGTCAGGGCCCAGCCCCGGGAGGGCGGCGGCCTGGTCGTCACCGCGTCGCTGCCGCTCGCCCCCCATTAGCTCGGTACTGTCGGGTGTCATGGAGATCTGGATCAACCCGGCGTGCTCGAAGTGCCGCTCCGCGCTGTCCATCCTGGACGCCGAGGCCGCCGAGTACACCGTGCGCCGCTACCTGGAGGACCCGCCCAGCGCGGCCGAGATCGGCGCGGTCCTGGCCAGGCTCGGCCTCGAACCCTGGGACATCACCAGGACCGGCGAGGCGCGGGCGGCCGAGCTCGGCATGGACACCTGGCCGCGGGACGCCGACGCCCGCGACCGGTGGATCGGGGCGCTGGCGGAGAACCCGATCCTGATCCAGCGGCCGATCATCACGGCCGACGACGGGACGACGGTGGTCGGCCGGTCCGAGGAGGCCGTACGATCCGTCCTCCCCTGACCGGCCGCTCGGTCAGTTGACGCAGTCCTGGGTATTGAGGCCGAGCGCCATCTCGTAGACCTTGCCCTTCGAGAGCAGGAACGAGTAGTAGGCCTTGGAGTTGCCGGGGACGGCCGTGTACGGGTACCCGCTCGCCGCGGTCTTGACGCGGGGGTACGCCTTCTTGATCTGCTTGATCGTGGAGCCGAGGCCGATGCCCTCGGGCGTCTTGACCCCCTTCGCGGCGAAGATCACAGCGACGCCGCGCTTCTTGGAGATGTACAGGCCCACGCTGTCCTTGCCGCTGGGGAGGGCCTTCAGGTCCCAGCCCGAGCACGTGCCGTCCTGACCCGACGTCTTGGGCACAACCGCTCCGGTCGCCTTGGCCTGCTTCGCGCTCATGCCGAGCTTGACCTTGCCGTAGCCGTACGGCCCCAGCGTGGTAGCGGCGGACTGCGCGAGCGCGGGCGTGCCGGCGGTGAGCAGAGCCCCGCCTGCCAGGACGGCCACAAGCAGCTTCTTCACGATGATCTCCCCTGTGTCAAACGGTACGCATGCTTCGAGTGGCAAACCCGGCGGAAAGTTCAGCCGGGTTCGCTACGAATACGCCACACCGGCGGCGCGCACAACGTCACGGCCGTGAGGAGCACGGCCATCACCGCGCCCGCGCTCAGGACGGGCCCACTGCCTAAGAGCTCCGCCGCGGGGCCCGCCAGGCCCATGCCGACGGGCGCGGCCACGAGGGCGCCGAGCATGGTGACGGAGGTGGCGCGGGCAACGAACGCCTCGGGGAGGTGGCGCTGGATGGAGGTCGTCTGGAGGACGTTGTAGACGACCAGCTCCATGCCGGCGGCCACCGCGGCGAGCGCCAGTGCCCAGGTCTCGGCGGGGATCGCCAGCAGGGCCGGGAGCGGGGTGATCAGGAGGAAGAAGAGGAGCGCCGCGACCATGGGCCGCCCCGGCCGC
Organism: Nonomuraea sp. NPDC005650; assembly: GCF_040605375.1. Lineage (NCBI taxonomy): Bacteria > Bacillati > Actinomycetota > Actinomycetes > Streptosporangiales > Streptosporangiaceae > Nonomuraea > Nonomuraea sp. NPDC005650. The sequence goes on along the minus strand of NZ_JBEXCR010000024.1, from coordinate 136,624 downwards.
CAGCGGGCCCCGACGAAGCCGCCGGCCAGCCCGCCGACGGCGTACGCGATGCCGATGGCCGACCAGGCCGGGGCGCCGCCGAGGTGCCGGTCGGCGATGTACGGGCCGAGGACCAGGATCGGGGAGACCACGAGCACGTTCGTGAGCGCGCTGTGGAGCGTCCACATCCACAGCCACCGGTGCCGGGAGAACTCCGCGATCCCACCGCCGATGCCGGCCAGCACGCCGCCGCTCGGACGCGGTCGTCCCGCCTCCAGAGGCAGGCGGTACAGGAAGGCCGCGCTCACCAGGAACGTCAGCGCGTCGACCAGGACGGCCCAGCCCGGCCCGACCAGCGCCACCAGGGCTCCGGCTGCGCCCAGCGCCAGGATCGACGCCGCGCTCCTGGAGATCGAGATCAGGGAGTTGGCCGCCTGCACGTGCTCCCTGCCCGCCAGCCCGGTGACGAGGCCCGCCGCGGCCGGGGCGAAGAACGCCGATCCGGCGCCGGCGACCAACTGCAGGGCCACCAGCATCCAGAGGTTCGCGGTGCCGGTGAGCAGCAGGAACGCGGTCATGCCGTGGGCGGCGAAGCGGGTCAGGTCGGCGAGCAGCATGACGGTCCTGCGGGAGAACCGGTCGCCGACCGCGCCGCCCAGCAGGGTCAGGAGGATGACGGGCAGCCGGGTGCTCAGGACCACGATCCCCAGGTCTGCGGGTGATCCGGTGAGGTGCAGCACGGCGAAGGCGATCGCCAGCGGGGTCAGCGAGTCGCCGAACGCGGAGGCGGTCTGGCCCAGGTAGTAGCGCCGGAAGTCGGTGGCCGCCAGCGGCGCGAACATCAGACGCACCGAGGCTCCTCGCCTACCTGCCTCGCGCTGCCCACCCGCGCCGGGATCGGGTTGGATGCCCGCCACGGCAGGAGCACCGGCATCGGGCGGGAGGTCGGCATCCGGCGGGAGGCCGGATGCCGGCGGGCAGTCGGCATCGGGCGGGAAGTCGGCATCCGGCCGAGCCTCGGCACCAGGCCGGACACCTGTGACGGCTGGAGCGTCGGTGACGGATCGGGCCCCGGCCTCCCGTCCGTTGGCTGTGGCGGCTGGAGCGGCGGCGTCAGGGTGCGGGGCCGTGGCGGGCTGAGCGTTGACCTCGGCGCCCATGGTGGGCAGGGCGTTCATGGCGGGCTGGGCGTTGGTCTCGGCGGCCGTGGTGCTCAAGGTGGGGTGGTGGGTGTTCGGTGTGTCGGGGGCGTGGGGCTGGGCTGGGCTTCGGTGGTTGTGATCGGACACCGTGCTCCCTTCCCCGCGTTCGCGTGACGTCGGCACACGCCCCTGGTGGCCGATCCGGGGACACTCTGCCAGGCCGCACCGACAGTTCCGGGAGGCTCAGGCCGGGGCGTAGTGCGCGTTGACGGCGGGCTGGCCGGTGTAGTTGGGGCCGGCCTGGTCGTCCGCGCCCAGGTAGCGGTACGGGAGGTCGAGGCGTTTGCGGCCCCGGCAGCTGATCCTCCTGGTACGCCCGTCGTACGTCATCCCTTGCGAGCGCAGCGCGGCGGTCAGGCGGCGGTCGGCGGGGGAGCCGTCCGGGAGGCGGATGCTCCGGGTGTCGAAGTTCGCGACGAAGAGGCCGTCTTCGGTGAGCCAGTCGGCGGCCTTCGCCAGGAGGGCGAGCTTGTCGCCGACGTAGTGCAGGCCGTGCACGCAGGTGATGAGGTCGAAGGGGGCCTCGGGGCGCCAGGTGGCGGCGGAGGCGGCGATCAGTCGCAGCCCCGGAGGTCTCGGCGGGCAGGCGAAGAAGTCGACCAGGTCCACGCCCACGATCTCGGCGTCCTGCCCGAGCAGGCCGGTGGCCTCGTTGAGGGCGTTCGCCGTACCGCAGCACAGGTCCAGCCAGCGCGCCGGTCGGGCACCCGTGGCGCGGAGCACGTCGACGACGTCAATGCCGAGCTCGCGGTTGTAGGAGGGGAGGCGGCGTTCGCGGTTCATGAGGCTGTTGGCCACGACGGGCGAGCCCTCCAGCTCGTCGTCCGTGGTCAGCGGCATGATCGCACCCTTCTGGCCGGGCCCCGAGTGGCCGGAAGGTTTCCGACAGATCCGGAACTTCGCCACAAATCCGTATGCAGTCGCTATCGTACGTAACGATCAGCCGCCCCCGTCTCAGGAGTCACTTCTCTCATGCCGCAAGTCGAACCGCTGCGGGAGGATGACCCGGCGCAGGTAGGGGAATACCGCCTGTTCGGGCGGCTGGGCGCGGGCGGTCAGGGGACCGTCTACCTCGGGCAGGCTCCCGGCGGGAGCCCCGTGGCGGTCAAGGTGCTGCGCGAGGGCGCAGGGTTCGACGACAGGCTGGCGAAGGAGATCGCGGCCGCGCGCCGGGTGGAGCCGTTCTGCATCGCCCAGGTGCTGGACGCCTCGCTGAACGGCCCGCGACCGTACATCGTGACCGAGTACGTGGAAGGCCCCTCGCTCCAGCAGGCCGGTCTCCATACCGGGGCCGACCTGCAGCGGCTCGCGGTCGCCACGGCCACCGCGCTGGCCGCCATCCACCAGGCGGGCATCGTGCACCGGGACTTCAAGCCCGCGAACGTGCTGCTCGGCCCCGGAGGACCGCGCGTCATCGACTTCGGCATCGCGCGCGCCATGGACGACGCCGTCACGCATACGAGCAGCATCGTCGGCACGCCCGCGTACATGGCGCCCGAGCAACTGGCGGGGCAGGCGGTGGGGCCGCCCGCGGACGTGTTCGCCTGGGCGTCGGTCATCGTGTGGGCGGCCAACGGGGCGCCGCCGTTCGGGCACGACACGCTGCCGGCCATCATCAACCGCATCCTCCACAACGAACCCCAACTGGGCGAACTCCCGCATCCGTTGCGGGGCATCCTGTACGAATGCCTGGCCAAGGATCCGCGTGCCCGGCCGACGATGCGGGATGTCATCCTGCGGCTGCTGAGCGGGCAGAATCCCGCCGGCGGCGGGCAGGGTCCTCAACCGCCACAGCACTTCTTCCAGCCGCCGGGATCGGGAACGCCTCAAGGGTTAGGGGCGGGGTCGGGAGCGATGCCCGGGGTTCCCCAGGGGATGGGGTCCGGTCCGATGCCAGGGTCCGCTTGGGGACCGATGCCCGGCCAGGGGCTGGCGCCGGGGCAGGGGCAGGGGTCGGGGCAGGTTCCTTGGCCGGGAAACGGACCTAGCCAAGGGCACGTTGCTGGGCCAGGGCCGGTTGCCGGGCCTGGGCACGGGCACGTTGGAGGACCAGGGCCGGGGCAGGTTGCGGGGCCGGGGCCAGGGCCAGGGCAGGTTGCGGGGCCAGGGTACGGGTCGATGCCGATGCAGGGGGCCATGCCGGGGCAGGGGCCGGTGGTGGGGGCCCGTGGGCGGGGGGCGGCGGGGCGGCGGATCGTGCTGCCGGTGGCCATCGGGGTGTCGGGGGTCATGGTGGTGGCGCTGGTCGGCGGTGTCGTCTGGCTGGCCCCCTGGTCGAAGCAGACCGGCGAGGCGTCGCTCGCCGCCGATGGGCCCAGCCCGTCCGCAACCACCCAGACCACGAAACACCGCACGGCCACGAGGACGCCGCCTCAGAAGACCCGCAAGCCCACCCGCGAACCCACGAACAAGAGCACCCCCAAGGCCACGCCGACGACGCCCTCGACGACGCCCGCCCCCAAGCGCACCACGGCCCGCCCGACCTCGACTCCCACCCCCATCAAGACCACCAAGAAGCCGGTCGCGAACACCAGGATCAGCGTTCTCGCGATCGAGCTGTTCGGCGGCCCGGGCCAGAGCCAGGGAAGCGGCTGCTACATGCCGCCGATCCACTTCCAGACCAACGTGGAGGCGTCCCGGCAGGAGGTGTGGGTCTCCTACACGTGGCTGCTCGACGGCAAGGCGGTCTCGCGGAGCAGATCCTGGGTGTCCAAGGGCGGGTACACCGCGTTCGCGTCGACCTCCGGCCAGTACATGCTCAAGGCCGGGCGCCACACGGTCGCCCTCAAGGTCACCTCTCCGTCAGCGGCGCAGAAGAGCATCTCGTTCAACGTCTGCGCCATCCCGACATGATGACGCCGGAGTCCATCGGCCCGTACCGGGTCGTCAAGCAGCTCGGCGAGGGCGGCCAGGGCGTGGTCTACCTGGCCACCGCCCCCGACGGCACCCGGGTCGCCGTCAAGGCGCTGCGCGAGGGGCTGCCGGGTGACGGGCGGTTCGCGAAGGAGATCGCGGCCGCGCGCCGGGTGGAGCCGTTCTGCATCGCGCAGGTGCTCGACGCCTCGCTGGGCGCGCGGCCGTACATCGTGACCGAGTACGTGGACGGCCCCTCGCTCCAGCAGGCCGGTCTCCATACCGGGGCCGACCTGCAGCGGCTCGCGGTCGCCACGGCCACCGCGCTGGCCGCCATCCACCGGGCCGGCGTGGTCCACCGCGACTTCAAGCCCGCGAACGTCCTGCTCGGGCGCGACGGGCCGCGCGTCATCGACTTCGGCATCGCCCGCGCGATGGACGCCGCGCTGACCCGTACCAGCAGCGTCGTGGGGACGCCCGCGTACATGGCGCCCGAGCAGTTCATGGGCGCGCCCGCGGGTCCGGCGGTGGACGTGTTCGCGTGGGGGGCCGTGATGGTGTACGCGGCCACGGGCGCCCCGCCGTTCGGCAACGACTCCGTGCCCGCGGTGCTCAGACGGATCCAGTACGAGGAGCCGCAGCTCGGCGGCCTCCCGCATCCGTTGCGGGGCATCGTGTACGCGTGCCTGGCCAAGGACCCGGCGGCCCGCCCGGCCATGCACGACGTCCTCTTCCAGCTCATCGGCGGCCAGGCACCCCCGCCGGCCCACGTCGCCTCCCCCGGTCCGGCAAGGCCGGGCTCAGCGCCCATGGGCCCAGGGCACGGGAGCTCGGGGCATGCGGGTCCAGGGCACGCAGCCCCAAGCCACGCAGGCCCGGGGCACGCAGGTCCGGGGCCGTTTCCGGGAGGGCCCGCGCATGGGGCCGTCCCCGGTCAGGCGCCTTTCCCGGGCGGGCCCGGTCCGAATCGGGGACCCGCGCAGCCCCCCGGCGGCCCCTTTCCCCATCAGTTGCCGGTCTCCCACCTCCGGACCAACCCCGGACGATCAACCTCCGGCAATCGGCTCATCCTCGCCTTCGTCGCCGGCGGGACCGCGGTCGTCGTGACCGGCGCCGTGGCGGCCGCCTGGGTCTGGGCGCCCTGGTGGCCCGGCCGGGCCACCACCGCCAACATCGTCACGGCCTCCACCCCCACCGCCTCCGACACGGGCGCCGGGGCCAAGGAACCCGCCAAGACCCCCAAGTCCCAGAAAACGCCCAAGACCTCCAAAACCCCCAAGGCCACCACCACGCCCCGCCCCACCGCGGAGCCCAGCGTCGGCCCCACGTCCAAGCCCACCACGAGGCCGACGAAGAGCCCCACGAAGAGCCCCACCACGAAGCCCAGCACGTCCAGACCGACCGCGACCAGCGGTGGCGGCGGGGTGAAGTCCGTGACCTTCACCTACGAGGGCTACCAGCTGAGCGGCTGCTGGCGAAACGACACGAACATCTGGGCCAAGGTCTCGGCCACGGGCACCTACAGCTACCGATGGCTCGTCAACGGCCAGAACCAGGGCAGGCAGGAGGGCACATCCTCGTCGAAACCCCTGCTGCCGTCCATCACGTGGAAGGGGGCCGGCACGTACAGCATCGTCTTCGAGGTGGTGACCCCCACGAGGTTCAGGAAGACCGCCTCGGTGAAGATCTGCAGCAACAGCGAAAGCTGGGGCGAGGAGTGGCCGGACTAGCCCTGCCCCTTGGCCAGGAGCTCTTCGAACATGGTCGCGGGGTGCCCGGTCAGCGTGGGGATCCCGTCGCCGACCCCCTCCAGCTCACCGGCCGCGATGGCCTGGTACGTCGACACCCATGCCGCCACCTGCCAGTCGGGCGCGTGGTAGCCGCGGCGGGACTCGTACGCCTCCTCGACCGTCTCCGGGTGGTACGCGACCGCCCGCCCGGTCGCCCCGGTCAGCGCGGCGGCCACCTCGTCCAGCGTCAGGGCCGCCGGCCCGGTGAGGTCGTAGGTCGCCCCCTCGTGCGCGCCCGGGTCCAGCAGGACCGCGGCCGCCGCCTCCGCGATGTCGTCCTGGGCCACCGCCGCGACCCGCCCCTGCCCGGCCGGGCCGCGGATCACGCCGTCCTCCCCCACCATTCCCGGCAGGAAGTCGGCGTACAGGTTGTCACGCAGGAAGGTGAACGGCAGGCCGCTGCCGCGGATGTGCTGCTCGGTGGCCCAATGGTCGCGCGCCAGGGTGAACGTGGCATCCGGGGCGGCGCCGTAGAACGAGATGTACACCAGGTGCGCGACACCGGCGTCGCGGGCGGCGTCCACGAACGTGCGATGCCGGTCGAGGCGGTCGGCGCTCTCCGACGCGGACACGAACAGCACGGTCGAGGCGCCTTCGAGGGCCCGCCGCATCGCGCCGGGGTCGCCGTACTCGGCGCTGACCGCGCTCGCGCCCGCGAGCGGGGCGACGCGGTCGGCCTGCCGTGAGACGAGCCGCTGCTCGACCCCTGCGGCGGCGAGCAGCGCGGCCACCCGCCCGCCGAGGCGGCCGGTGACACCCGTGGTGACGATGAAGCCCATGCCGTCACCCTAGTGCGCCCGGCGCTGTCAACCAGGCGTGCGTGCTCGTCCCAGCTGTCACCGTTACCTGAAATGTGATCGAATGCGAGCACAGGTCAGGCAGCCGTGACCTTGCGGCCCGGCGTTCCCCCTATCGGGGGTTCCCGCTTCACCGCCGACAGCCCACCCGGGGTGGGTCTTACACCGGCTCCACGAGCGTTTTGCGTCTCCCCGCAACTCTGGGCGACGTCGGCCGCGAGGGCGGCCAGATTACGTGCGGCGTTGACGTCCCGGTCGAGGACCAGGCCGCAGGCGGCGCATGCGTAGGTGCGCTCCGACAGGGCGAGCTTGGCTTTCACCGCGCCACAGCCGGAACAGGTCTTGGAGGAGGCGAACCAACGGCCGGCCACGATGAGCCTGCCGCCCCTCCAGGTGGTCTTGTAGGTGAGCTGCCGCCGCACCTCGGCCATGCCGACGTCGGCGATGGCGCGGGACAGGCGGCGGTTGGCGAGCATTCCCGACACATTGAGGTCTTCCACCACGACTGTGCCGTAGGTGGCGGCCAGGCGGCTGGTGAGCTGGTGCAGGCCGTCGCGCCGCTGGCCAGCCACCCGCGCATGTGCCTTGCCGAGCGCGCCTTTGGTCTTGCGCCAGCGGGCCGACGCCTCACGCCTGCCCCCGCTCGGGGTACGGGGGCCCTGGCGGCGAGCCAGTTCCTTGTTCAGTCTGCGTAGCCTGCGCAGCGCTGTGCGGTGGTGCTTGGGGTTGTCGATCGTCTCACCGGTGGACAGCACCGCCAGCGCCTTGACGCCGAGGTCCACGCCGACCACGGCATCAGGCTCGGCCGAGGCGTGGTCGGCCCGGTCGATCTGGCAGGTGAAGGAGACGAACCACCGGCCGCCCTCGTACCGGACGGCGGCTGACATGATCCGCCCCGTGCCGCGCTCCAGGTGCCGGGCGAGCTTGCGGGTCGACTCCGCGGTGCGGATTCTGCCCAGCCGGGGCAGCCTCACATGACGGCGATCAGCCTCCAGGCGGATGGTGCCGGTGGTGAACCGGCACGACAGTGCGGCGCGGTGCTTGGACTTGAACCGGGGAAACCCCAGCCGTTTGCCTTTCCGTTCGCCCTTGCGGGAATCCGACCAGTTCTTCAAGGCCCGCGCCAGGCCATCCAAGCCGCTGTTGTAGGCCTCTTTGGAGTTGTCCGCCCACCACGGTGCGACCGTGCCCTTGGCGATGTTCCACATCCTGCGCAGCGCGGGCAGCGACCAGGGCACCTCGGTCAGCAGGTCTCCGCTGATGCCGTAGGTCTTCTCCGCCTGCCGTTGATCGAGAGCGGCCTTGACCAGGCCCAGGCCCCAGTTGAACGCAAAGCGCGCCGCACCGCAGTGCGAGGCCAGCGCGCCCTCCTGCGAGGGGGTGGGGTCGAGCGCGTACCGGTAGGCCTGGACGACCTTCATGGGGTCTGCCGATCGGCGGCCTTGGTGGCGGTGAGCGCCCGCAGCGCCCGGTTGCGAGCCCCGGGCCGTCCGTACAGGCGCGCGCACATCGACGTCAACACCTCGATCATGTCGCGCACCAGGTCGTCGGGGGCCTCGCCGGGGGTTTCGCCGGGGTCGGCCACGACCAGGCGGCGGCCTTGGGCGGCCAGCGCCGCCTCCACGCATTCCACGCCGAACCTGGCCAGCCGGTCGCGGTGCTCGACGACGATGACCGGGATGGACGCATCCGCCAGCAGCCGCATCAGCTGGGGCCGCCGACCGTTCACCCCGGAGCCGACCTCGGTCACCGACGCCGCCACTCGCAGTCCGGCACCGGTGGCGAAAGAGGTCAGACGAGCGATCTGCCGGTCCAGGTCGGCGCGCTGATCGTGGGAAGACACCCGCGCATACAACGCGACCCCGCCCGAGTTCCCGGCAGCCGGGATGTCCACGACGATCGTGCCGGTGGGCAGACGGCGGGCCGGGACAGGCATCTTGCCCTCCCGGAACCACCGGTAAGCGGTCTGCGGGTGAATGCCCTGCGACCGCGCCCACTCAGCAAGCTTCACGCACTCATTGAAACATGCGTTCGCTCACGTTCGCTCACGTTCGCTCGCATTTCCCGAGCAGTTCGGAACCCCTCACCATCCCCGGGACCGGCCAGACCACGGTCCCCAGCCCCGAGACCAGCGAGACCGCAAGCCCCACCCCACAGAAACCCACACGAAGCCGACTTCCACCAGGACCCCGGCGGGCGCGGCCGACACCGGGGGCGGTGGTGAGGCGGGGCCCGACGGGCGGGCGCTGGTCGCGCTGGGCTCCCTGCTCGTCCTCACCTCCGCCGCCACCGGCCTGGTCCTGCGGCGGCGCAGGCATGTAGCGGGTTTGTAGCGGCCCTGTAGGACCCGGCCTGATCGTTTACGGCAGAGGGGCGCAAGAGGCCCCTCGTCCCGAACAACGAGGGAGAGTCCCATGGTCAAGACCGTTCGCCGGTACGCCAAGTACGCCATCAGCACGCTGTCGACCGCGGTTTTCGTCCTCAACGGCTGACACCCGGGTGTCCCCCGGGCACTCCCGGCCTGGGGGACACTGCACCATCGCGACAGGAGGGTGAGGCGTGTTCGGCACAGCGGTGCGGCAACTGGGCTACGCGTGGACGATGCTGTCCGGCCGCAGGTTCCGGATCAAGGACGTGCGGGCGCTGGTGGAGGACACGCGGGCGACCATGGAGGCGTTCGGATCGCCCGGGGAGGGCTCCGACGACATGCTGGCCGCCGCCGACCCGGAGATCCAGGAGGACCTCACGAAGCGGCGCCTGCGCCGCACGATCAAGCACGCCCGCGCGGAGGTCCCGTACTACCGCGGCCTGGAGTCGGACGACCTGGCCGCCGTCCCGCCCACCCCGAAGCAGGCACTGCGCGGCATGTCCGCCGCGTTCGTCTCCGACCTGGCCCGTCCCGCCGTGCTCGCGCACACGACCGGCACGACCGGCAGCCCCACGCTCGTGTGGTTCTCCGCGTACGAGATCGAGCTGATGTCGTCCATGGCCGCGCTCGCCGCCATGCTGAACGGGGGCCTGCGCTCCGAGCATCTGTGGGCCAACGCCATCAGCTCCCGTTCCATCGCCCAGATCGTGGCCGAGCGGGCGGTGCCGATGACGGGCGCGGGCTTCGTGCACCTCGGCATGATCGACCCGCGCGCCACCCTCGACCGGCTGGCCACTCCCATGCACGTCCCCGGCAAGCAGCCCCTGATCACACACCTGAACGTGACCGCCTCCTACCTGGCCGCGCTGGTGCAGGAGGCCGAGCGCGGCGGCTGGAGCCCGCGCGACTTCGGGCTGGTCGAGGTGACCTCCGGCGGCGAGGTGCTCACCGACGCGCTGCGCCTGCGCGCCGAGGAGGCCCTGGGGGCCAGTGTCTACGACGGCTACTCCATGACCGAGATCGCACCCGTCACCGGCCGGGTCTGCGCCGACGGCCACCTGCACCTGCCCTCCGACCAGGGGCTGGTCGAGGTGCTCGACCCGGTCACCATGGAGCCCGCCGGGCCGGACTCGCTCGGCGTCCTGGTCGTCACCCCGTACTCCACCTTCCGCGACACCACGCTGCTGCTCCGGTACGTCACCGGCGACCTGGTCAGAACCCTGCCCGAGCCGCCCACGTGCGCGCTGGCGGCGATCCCGGCGACCTCCCGCGTCCTGGGACGCGCCGTGGACGGCGAGGTGACCACCCGTGACGTGCTGGACCTGCTGCAGGCCGAGCACGCGCTGCCGCTGCCGAGCAGGTTCGCGATCGAGGACGGGATTCTGCACGTGGTGTCGGGCAAGGACGACCCGGCGCTGCTCGGCCGGCTGGAGGAGCGGGCCGCCGGGACGAGGCTCAAGGGCATCGTGCTGGTCGAGAGCCCCGACGACCTGCCGCACCCCTGCCAAGTCCGGGCGGACCTGATCGAGCAGAGCTTCGAGCACGCCGCGCACCTCCCGATCGGAGTCCGATGACCGCGCACGTCCTAGGCCTGCACGCGCTCATCGCGCTGACCGTCGCGCTGGCGGCGCTGTTCCTGTCCCGGTACGAGATTCCGCGCCCGCCGGTCGGCAAGTTCGTCGGGTCCGACATCGCCGTCATGATCGTGGCGCTGATCGCGATGCCCTTCGCGTACCTGCACATCCCCGTCGGCATCGTCGTGACGGTCTTCGGCGTCGTGGTGTTCACGATCACGCAGCTCACCCTGGCGCCGGTGCTCGGCGGGCGGGCGGCGGCGATCGCGGCGGGGCTGCTGTGCGGCGGCGACGTGGCCGCGTACTTCGCCGGCTGGGAGCCCGCCGTCCTCGTGCTGAACGACGTGGCGGTGGTCCTGCTCGTCGTCGGCGTGGTCAACCTCTGGGTCCAGACGGCCGTCACCCCGGCCCAGGTGGCCGCCCTGGCCGCCGCTCTGACCTGCTACGACACGTTCGCCACCGGGCTCAGCTCGCTCACTCTCGACTTCGTGGCGCGGCTGGACGGGCTGCCGTTCGCGCCGGTGCTGGCCACCCGCTACGGCGCCGACGCCTCGCTCGTCGGGCTGGGCGACTGCCTCATGCTCACGCTGTGGCCGCTGGTGGCGTACAAGAGGTACGGCAGGCGCGCCGGCTGGCTGGCCGCCGGGATCGACGCCGCGCTCCTGGCCGCCGCGGCCACGGCCTTCCTGGCCGGGAGCGGCGCGATCCCGCTGCTGACCACGCTCGGCCCGCTCATCGTCGCGCAGTGGCTCTTCTGGCGCACCCGCCCCGTCCCGGCGCCGTCGCGACCCCTGGTGGAGCGGGCGCTGGGCGAGGCGATCCCTCCGGGCGTGTGGGTGGCGCTGGCCGACGGCGACCTCGCGGGCGAGGGCCCCACGCCGGGAAGCGCCCGGCGGGCGGCCCGGCAGGCGGGCGTCGAGACCGTCCCCGTGGTGCGGCACCGCCCGGCGGAATGAGGCCACCGCCCGGCGGGATGAGGCCGCACGCCCAAGCCCGAGCCCGGGTCCGTCAGCCCAAGCCCGAGCCCGGGTCCGTCAGCCCGAGTCCGTCACCCCGGGTCCGTCAGCCCTGGTCCGCGCCCAGAAGCGCCTCGACCTGGGCCCGTTCCGGGCCGCTCTCGAACAGCTCGGCCGACTCGCGCCACACCGCCGCCGCGCACGGGTGCTCGCCCAGCTCGGCGTACGCGCGGCCGAGCTCCCTGAGCACGCGGGCCCGCCAGGTCGGCGGCCCGCCCGGCCCGAGCCCGTCGCGGGCGGTGACCAGCAGGCCGAGCGACTCCGCGGCGCGCCCCTGCCGCAGCCGCACCTCACCCAGCGCGTACGTGGCCAGCGCCTCCCCCAGCCCGTCCCCGCACTCGCGGAAGAGCGACCTGGCCCGGTCGAGCGCCTCCACGGCCTCGTCGAACCGCCCGAGCGCCCCCAGCGCCTCCCCGAGCCTGCGCAGCCCCTTGCTGGCCGCGACGCGATCCCCGATCAGCTCGCTGACCACCAAGCTCTCCCGGTAGCACCGCACGGCCTCGGCCACCTCGCCGCGCAGGTAGCAGGCGGTGCCCAGGGCCCGCAGCAGGTCGCCGCGCGCCCGCCGGTCGTCCCCCGCCTTGGCCAGCCGCTCCTGGCAGAGCCGCACCGCCTCGCCGTACCGGCCCAGCTCCATGTGGATGTAGACGGGCCACGTCCAGGCGTAGTCGAGCCCGCCCTCGTCGCCCAGCTCCTCCAGCAGGGCGATAGCCCGGTACGCGTCCTCCAGCCCCTCCTCGAACAGCCCGGTCCCGTGGAGGCAGGCCACCCGGTTGATCAGCGCGTACGCGGCCCCGTGCGAGTCCCCGATCCGCAAACAATCCCGATATATCCGCTGGAAGTGCTCCCCCGCCGACGGGTAGGCCCCGCGCGCCAGCGGCACCGCGGCCAGCAGGAGCTCGGCCCGCAACGCGATCCGCTCGCTCGGCGCCGCCGCGATCACCATCCGCTGCAGCCGCTCCACGTCGTCGAAGAACCCCTCCAGGTTCAGGTACGCCGACAGATGGTGCGCCAGCTCGGCCGCCTCCTCCGCCATCCCCAGCTCGACGGCCGCCGACACGCTGTGGACGAGCGTCCTGCGCTCCGCGGCCAGCCACGCGATCCCGACCCCGTCGCCCACCTCAGCCGGCGCCTCAGCCTGGGGGTAGGGCGGCGCCGTCGGAATGGGCAGGTCGCTGGTCGCCGCCCTGAGCCGGCGCAGGCACTCCAGCACGTGCCGGGCCAGCGCCGCCCGCTGCTCCGCCGGGTCGTCCTCCACCCGGGCCCGCTCTTCGGCGTACACGCGTAACAGGTCGTGCAGCCGGTAACGCGGCTGCCCGGCCCCGTCGACCTCGCCCGAGTCGAGCATCCCCCTGGCGACCAGCGTCTCCAGCGCCGCGTCCGCCTCCAGCCCGGTCGAGCCGAGCAGCGCCGCCGCCGACCACTCGGCGATGCTCCCCAGGTCGGCCAGCCCGAGCAGCCTGAATGCGCGCCGCGCCGGCTCCGGCAGGGCCGCGTAGCTCTCCCCGAACGTGCCCCGCACGTCCAGCCCGCCCACGATCAGCTCGTCGAGCCGCCGGTCCTCCAGCCTGCTGGCGAACACGCCGACCGGCCAGGAGGGGCGGATCGCCAGCCGCGCGCCCGCCACCCTGATCGCCAGCGGCAGCAACCCGCAGGCCTTGAGGATCGCCCGCGCCGCCTCCGGCGCCGCGCGGAAGCGCGCCCCACCCGCCACCTGCTCCAGCAGCAGCCGGGCGTCGTGCTCGCCGGGCAGATCGAGCTGCAGCCGGGTGGCCCCCTCCAGGGCGGGCAGCCGCGACCTGGACGTCACCAGCACGCAGCTCCGCGCGGTGCCCGGCAGCAGGTGGCGCACCTGCGTCTCGTCCTGGGCGTCGTCGAGCACGATGAGCACGCCCAGGTCGGCCAGGCGCTGCCGCAGCAGGCTCGCCCGCTCCTCCAGCGGCCCCGGGACCAGCGTGCCGTCCACGCCCAGCGACCGCAGCAGCTCGCCGAGCAGGTCTTCGGGGCGGCGCGGGCCGGCGGCGTCCCGGCCCAGCCGCAGGAAGACCTGGCCGTCGGGGTAGTCGGCGCGTAACAGGTGAGCGGCGTGCACGGTGAGCGTGGTCTTGCCCACCCCGGGCAGCCCCGACACGACCACGATGGGCGGCGACATCCGGTCCGGCCGGGCCCGCGCGGCGGGGAGCAGCGCGTCCAGCTCGGCCTTGCGGCCCACGAAGTCGGAGGTGTCGGCGGGCAGCTGGCACAGCGGCGCGCGGTGGGAGACGGTGGCGCTCGGCGCGGGGTCGCCGGCCAGCAGGGCGGCGTGCAGGTCGGCCAGCTCGCGGCCCGGCTCGATGCCGAGCTCGTTGCTGAGCACCGCGCGGGCCTGGCGGAAGGCGTCGAGCGCCTCGCTGCGCCGGCCGCTCCTGTGCAGGGCCAGCATGAGCTGCGCCCACAGCCGCTCCCGCAGCGGGTGGGCGGCCACCAGCGTGCGCAGCTCGGCCACCAGGTCTTCGCCGCCGAGCTCCAGCCGGACGTCGATCCACTCGGACCTGGCCAGGAGGAGCTGCTCCTCCAGCTCGGCGATCCTGGGCTCCATCGCGCTGCCGAGCCGGCCGTCCTCCGCGGGCCGGCCCCGCCACAGGGACACCGCCGCCTTGTAGGCCTGCTCCGCGGCCTGGTGCTCGCCCGACTGCCGCGCGCGCCGCGCCCGGCGTACGGCCTCCTCGAACGCGAGCAGGTCGAGTTGGTCGGGCGCCAGCTCGCACGCGTACCCGGAGGACTCCGTGCGCAGGTGGAGCGTGGTGCCGCCGATGACGCGGCGCAGCTGTGAGACGTACGTCTGGAGGTTCGCCACGGCCGAGCGCGGCGGGTCGTCCCACACGGCAGCGACCAAGCGCTCGGTCGAAACGACGACGTTGGGGTGGAGGAGCAGGACGCTGAGGACCGCGCGCTGCTTGGCGCTCAGCCGAACCGGCTCTTCTGCGCCTTGAACGCGCAAGGATCCCAGAATCGAGAAATCCATCGTGGCAGTCTCCCCGAGGCCGTCCGGACCCACGAGGCAGTACATCCCTTGCCGGATGTTTTGGCAACTGCCGACCTTGACGGGTCTAGTTTGATGTCATGGGATATCTGCCGATCGGCGAACATGGGCTGATCGGCGACCTGCGGACGGTCGCCCTGGTCGGCACGGACGGCACGATCGACTGGTACTGCTGCCCGCGCTTCGACGCGCCCAGCGTGTTCGGCTCGATCCTGGACGCCGAGCGGGGCGGGTGTTTCGAGCTGGCCGCCGACCTCGACATCCGGACCAAGCAGTTCTACATCCCCGACACGAACGTGCTGGTCACCCGCTTCTTCGCGGACGAGGGCGTGGCCGAGGTCCAGGACTTCATGCCGGTCGTCGAGGAGGAGACGCATGAGGCCGACCGGCACCGGCTGATCAGGCGGCTGGTGTGCGTGCGCGGCTCGCTGCCGTTCCGCGTGCTGGTCGCGCCCCGGTTCGACTACGCCGCGCAGGAGCACACCGTGCGGATGCACGACGGGCTGGCCACGTTCGAGTCATCCGAGCTCTCCTTGACCTTGACCTCGACCGTGCCGCTGGAGAGCGACGGGCGCGACGTGCGGGCGCGGTTCACCCTCTCCGAGGGCGAGCAGGCCGTCTTCGCCCTCGACCGGGCGGGCGCGGGGCTCGGCCCGAAGTCGTGCGCGCTCGCCGAGGCCGAGCAGGAGCTGGCCGACACGGTGCGGTTCTGGCGGTCGTGGCTGTCCGGCTCCCGTTATCGCGGCAGGTGGCGGGAGATGGTGCACCGCTCGGCGCTGACGCTGAAGCTGCTCACGTACGCGCCGACCGGCGGCATCGTCGCGGCGCCCACCACGAGCCTGCCGGAGCAGATCGGCGGCCCGCGCAACTGGGACTACCGCTACGTGTGGGTGCGCGACGCGGCCTTCTGCGTGTACGCGCTGCTCAGGCTGGGCTTCACCGAAGAGGCCGAGGCGTTCATGAACTTCCTGTCGGAGCACGTCACGCTCGGCCGCGGCGACCACTCGGGCCCGCTGCAGATCATGTACGGCATCGACGGCCGCGTCGAGTTCCCTGAGCGCGAGCTCCCCCACCTGGAGGGCTACCGCGGATCGGCCCCGGTACGCGTGGGCAACGCCGCCGCCGGCCAGCTCCAGATGGACATCTACGGCGCGCTCATCGACTCCGTCTACCTGTACGACAAATGGGGCAAGCCCATCTCCAGCGACCGCTGGGACGAGCTGTGCACGCTGGTCGACTGGGTCTCCGCAAACTGGGACCAGCCGGACGAAGGCATCTGGGAGACCCGCGGCGGGCGCAAGGACTTCGTCTATTCGAGGCTCATGTGCTGGGTGGCCATCGAGCGGGCCATGCGCATGGCCATCCACCGCGGGCTCCCGGCCGACATACCGCGCTGGCGCGAGGCCCGCGACGGCATCTACCGCCAGATCATGCGGCACGGCTACTCGTCCACGCTCAACGCCTTCGTCCAGCACTTCGGCGAGGACGTGCTGGACGCGTCGGTGCTGATGATGCCCCTGGCCAAGTTCGTCTCGCCCATGGACCCGAAATGGCTGTCCACGCTGGACGCCCTCGCCGAGGAGCTGGTCTCCGACTCGCTGGTGTACCGCTACGACCCCGAGGTCAGCCCCGACGGGATGCAGGGCTCGGAGGGCACGTTCTCGATCTGCACGTTCTGGTACGTCGAGGCGCTGGCCAGGGCGGGCCGGGTGGAGGAGGCCCGCCGGGTCTTCGACAACATCCTCAGCTACGCCAACCACCTGGGCCTGTACGCCGAAGAGATCGGCCGCTCCGGGGAGCAGCTCGGCAACTTCCCCCAGGCGTTCACCCACCTGGCGCTGATCAGCGCCGCCTTCAATCTCGATCACGCCCTGGGTTGACGCGTTCCATTCCGGCAAACTGTCCGGATGACGTCGAGCGATCACGAACCGGCCACGCCGTTCGAGGAGCGGTTGTGGGCGGCGCACCGGGACGGGGAGGACGCGCTGTGCCTGAGCCTGCTCCGCGACGCGGACCTGGCGCTGCCGATCACCGTCGCCGCGGCGGACGGGACCGAGGCTCCGGCGTGGGCGACCGCCACCGATTCCGAAGAGCGGACGTGGCTGCTCGCCTACACCTCCGTGGAGGCGATGCGGCTGGCCACCGGGGGCGTGGCCACGCACTGCCGGGTCCTGTCGCCGGTCGAGCTGGCGGCCGGCTGGCCGGACCCGCGATGGGGGCTGGCGATCAATCCGGGGCTGACGGCCGCCTTCATGCTGGAGCCCGGAACGGTGGCCAGGCTGGCGGTGCCCACGCTGGCCCAGGACCTCATGCTCGATCCCGGCTCCGGGGTGCCGGCGGTCCAGAAGCTGCTGTCGCCCTCGGACGTCCATGACCTGCTGACCGGGGGCGAGCCGCGCGTCTCCGGCTACTGCCATCACGCCCTGGACGTCTCGCACATCGCGACGCCCGTCGTGCTCGCCGAGGCGCTGGGACAGCCGGACCTGTTGACCGAGAACGGCTCGCTGAACATCCTGCGCTGGCGCCCCGTGGGCCTGGCCGGCTACCGCACCCCCTACGGCGGGACGGACGAGGAGGGCAGGGCCGCGGTGGCGGGCTGGGTGGTCGAGGAGCCGCCGTTCGTGGGGATGGGCCTGGTGCCGAACGTGGATCAGGTCATCCGCGAGTACAAGGTGTACGGCGTGGGCCTGCCGCACGGCTCGGAGATCTGGGAGCTCACCTCCAGGGGGACGGAGCACCGGCGGGCGATCTACCACGGCGATCTGAGGCGGTGGCTGCTGGTCGGGAGGCGAACGGGATGAGCTGGCACTTCTACCGGGCCCGCTGGCAGGGGGCGGACTACGTGGCCAGCCCCGAGCCGCACTCCCTGGAGCTGTGGATACGGCTGCGCAGCACCGAGCCGGCGGACGGGTTCGAGGAGGTCGAGCCCGGTTGCCACGTGCGCCCGGTGCCCGCGTCCGAGTGCGCGGCCCTGCACTTCGTGACGACGGTCTGCACCTGGCGGGGCGAGCGGTTCCACGTGCACGACGAGCGTGACGGACGGTTGCTGCTCGAATACCTGGGCGGATCCGCGCCCGCGGCGGTGGAGCTCGGGCTGGAGCGCGTCGAGCGAGGTGTGTACCGCCTCTGGGTGCCCCGGGCCGAGATCGCGGATCTCCATGAGCATTCCGAACCACTAAATGTCGGGAAACAACACTTTTGAACACACTCTTGTCTCATGGTGTTCATGTGACGGAAACTAACTAGAAACGTGGAAGGTTCGTAAGAGGATTTCCGGTGGGTGGCTTGGCTTCAGGGGGGTGTCATGGAGTCGTTCGACCAGCCAGATTCGGCGGCGATGAGGGCATACGCCGACGAGCTGCGCGACATGTTCCGGCAGATCCAGGACGGGGGCATGGAGTTGCATGCCCAGGCCAGAGCGGTCCAGATCACCGAGAAGTCCCGCGACGGCCTGGTGTCGGTGACGGTCGGACCGCGCGGCGAGCTCATCGGGCTCGACCTGGATCCGCGCATCTACCGGCGGCCTGAGGCCCGGCAGCTCGCCGACACGATCGTCGAGACGGCCCAGCGGGCGGCGGCGAGCGCCAGGGAGCGCGTCACGGAGATCCTCGAACAGGTGATCCCCCGAGGGGAGCTTGAGGCGCACCTCGACGGAGACGTCGAAAGCGCTCTGACCCAGCTGGCCGAGCGGATGGAGGGCGAACGATGAGGCTCTGGGACGGCACGCAGATCGTCAAGCCGACCGTGGACCGTGGACTCTCCGAGTGGTCCTCGATGGCCGAAGACCTCGAGAGAGAGTCCTCGAAGCTGGTCGCCCAGGTCCAGGAGGCGCTCGCCGCCGCCCCGTGGGGTTCGGGCGCCGAGGGGGAGGCGTTCAGGCAGGCCCACTTCCGCAACGACGGCCCGAACCAGATGCTCAGCCAGTGCACCCAGCTGGCCGGGGAGATCACCGACGCGGGGTGCAGAGTGCGTACGGCCGTCGACAACACGCTGAAGACGGATCTCGACATCAAGCACGACCTCGCGGCCGGGCTGGTGCGGGAAATCTGAGGCCCGACACGTGACGGTCAACGCCGATACCGGCGTCCACGGCTCAGGCAGCCAGAACGGCGGCGGCCAGGCCGCCCAGCAGCCCGCGGTCCGCATCCACAGCGACGTCCTCCCCGCGTGGGAGACCGAAAAGCTGCCCGACTGGGTCGTCTACTGGCTGATCCCGCTGCTGTCGGCCGGGCAGACCTGGCCGGGCGCCAGCGAGAGCGGGCTGTCCAAGCTGTCGGAGGCGTACGACAACCTGGCCGAAGGCTCGATCAAGTCCGCGCCGACCGCCGGCTCGGCCGCGCGCGTCCTGTTGACCGGGTGGGTCTCGCCCGCGACCGCGAACTTCATCACCAGGACCAAATTCCTGTACGGCCACGAGGGCGGGCTGGCCGGAGTGTCCGGGAACGCGCGGGCCTACTCGCAGCAGGCCAGCAACTTCGCCGTCGAGACGCAGTACTCCAAGCTCTCCGTCAACGTGGCCTTCTGGGTGACGGTCGTCGCCATCGCGATCGCCCTCTTCGTGGCCTTCTTCACCGCGGGCTCCTCCACCGCGATCATCGGGCCGTACGCGGCGGGGGCCCGCGCGGCCATCACGCGCATCCTGGTCAGGCTCATGACCCTGGGCGGCCGGGAGCTGGGCGTTGCGCAGCTGGCCAGGGTCACCGCGCTCAGCGGCGCCACCGGGCGCGGCCTCATCGCCAGGCTGCTGGCCTCACCGATCGGGCGGGAGCTCATCGAGGAGATCGGCGAGGAGTTCTTCATCGACGCGGCCGCCCAGTACCAGCAGCTCAACCTGGGCACCGTGCAGGACTGGAACACGGACAAGTCCGCCGCCTCGATCATCGGCGCGGGCGGCGGCGCGCTGTTCGGCACGGCGCTGGCCGGGCCCATGTCCCACATCACCAACCACGTGCCGGGCTTCGCGGGCCGCGCGCTGACCACGGGCGCGACCAACACGATCGCCTCCCCGGCCGGCAGCTTCATCGCCAACGGCGTGGTCTACGACCAGTGGCAGAACCCGTTCACGGCCGACTCCATGCTGGGCGGCTTCATGGGCGGCGCCGGACGTACCGGGACGATCAGCCCGTTCAATCCCGAGGTCTACACCGCGCTGGCCCACCCGGTCACCTCGCTCGCCTCCGCGTACGACCTCGCGGCGCACACCGACGCCGCCCGCGCGGCGGGGGGCAATCCACCCGGGGGCCCGCCGGACGGGAACACGTCGGGTGGCGGCCCCGCCAACGGCGGCCCCCAGCCCGGCGTGCCCGGAGCCGTGCGCCAGCCCGAACCCGTGGTGCCCGCCACCGTGCGGTCGGGCGGGTCGGCGACCGCTCCGGCGAGCCCGAGGGCCGACGCGCCGTCGACCCCGAGGGCCGACAACGGCCAGAACGGCGACGGCCGGCGCGCCCCCGCCACGCCGGACCTGGACCCGGCCTCGAACAGGCGGGGCTCCAGGGACGCGGACCAGGCGGCGCCCGACGAGGACGACACCACGCCGCAGCCCGCCGACGACGCGGCCCCGGGCCCGGACGCCGCCTCCGGAACGGCCGAGCACCCCTCGCCCACGGGCCAGACCCCGGACGGCACGACCACACCTGACGGCACGCCCGACGCCTCCGCCACGCCCAACGGGACGCCTGACGCCTCCGCCACACCCGACGGCACCACCACGCCTGACGCCTCCGCCGCACCCGACGCCGACCCGGCCCAGCCCGACAACAACCCCGCCCAACCCGACAACAACCCCGCCCAGCCGGACGGCCAGGCGGTGCCGGACGCCCAGGCCGCGACCGGCCCGGCGGGGCCCGCCGCCGACGGCTCCGGGCACCCGGTCACCACCCTCGACGGCTCGGCCCCGGCCACCCAGCCCATGCCCGCCGCCGTCCGAGCCCGTACGGCGCTGATCGGCGCGCTCACCACGAACTTCCCGGACGCGGTGGTCGGCCCGGCGGGCGAGCTCCTCATCGTCTCCCCCGCGGGCGTGCACGTGATCTCCGCGGCCACCATGAGCCGCATCCGCTCCGCGCTGGACACCCGGGCCGAGGAAGTGCCGGACCTCTCGGACCTGCAGGCCGAGGCCGCCGCCATGCTGACGGTCGCCCAGGCCGGGGAGCCGGCCGCCCCCGCTCCGGCCCCGGTCCCCGACGACGGCCCCGCCGCACCGGCGCACACGAGCAAGCCGGGGACGGTCACGTCGAGGCCGGTCCCCGGCACCAGGTACGTCCCCAACGGCCGCCAGGGGCCCGACGTGAGCTTCGACGAGGTGCACGACGCGGTCGCCGAGTTACTCGCGAGCCACTTCCTCAACCAGGGCGTGACGGGCTTCAGCTGGTCGCAGGACGGCCAGACGCTGGCGGTCCACACGGAGACCGACGGCACCCACTACTTCCGCCCCGTCATCGGCGGCCTGTCCCCGGACCTGATGGGCGAGACCCAGGTCAGGACGGGCCGGAGCGAGGACGACGCCCATCTGGTCCACTTCGGCCCGCGCGTCGCCACCGACCAGCTGCCCAGGGTCTGGCTGCACGAGATCACCGACACCCTGCAGCACCTGCAATCGGCCGGCGAGGGCAGGCGGCGGGGCATCCTGCCGCGCAGGAACGCCGAGGCCAAGCAGGACGCGTGCGTGCCGGCCCGGCTCAACGAGCTGGCGTACCTGGCCGACAAGTGGCACCGGGCCCAGACACTCCAGGAGAAGCGGCTCCTCGCCGTCGACATCGACGGTGTGGCCCGCGAGCTGCGCGAACGCGGCCACACTCCGCCCGTGCCGCCGTGGGCGCCCACCCAGGACACCCGGCAGTCCCTCGCGCCTCCCTTACTCGGGGCGAACGCGACCGCGGAGGACGTGCAGGCCGTCATCGACGCCCTCGTCCAGGCCGAGCAGTCGCTCAAGATCCAGATCCGGTCGAAGACGGAGAGCGCCGAAGAGGCCCGTAAGAAGGCACGCCAGGCCACGCGGGAGGCACGCAAGGCGCTGAAGCAGCACGATCAGGGCCGCTTCGAGCGGGCGCGCAAGGCGCGGCAGGAGAACCGCGTGCACCGCGCCACGCAGGCCCGGCACACCAGGATCGCGCAGGCGTACGCCCCCGCCCTGGCGCGGGCGGAGCAGACGAGGAAGGCCTACGAGCAGGTGCTGTCGGCGATGCGCCTGGCAGGCAGGCCCGCCCAGGCCGGCGAGGTCCCCATGGCCTCCATCGCCCGATCGCTGGCGGACAAGGCCGCGCGGCGCCACCGGGGCTATCTGGACGCGCTGTCACAGGCGCTGCCGCAGCAGGACAGCCTGTCCACGGCCATGCCGGCGAGCTCGCTCGCCCATCACACCGCTCTCACCGAGGCCGTCAACAACCTCCTGGAACGCCACAAGGTCGGCCACCGGTTCAGCCCGGACGAGCTGGAGCGCGCCCTGCGCTCCGACTTCCACAAGCTCGTCTCCCCCGACGGCGTCGTGCTGCGGGTGGGCCGCGGCAGCACGGCGGCGGAGGTGCGGGTCAGGCTCTCCCTCGCCGACCTCGTCGAAGTGCTCGACCCGGGCGTCAAGGCTTCGGAGATCATGGTGGGCCTGTTCTTCCAGGCAGCTCGTACGGTCACCGCCACCGAGTCCGGCAGCGGCGGGCTGCCCCTGGGCTTCAACACGGCCGTCCTGGCGCAGATGCTGCCGGAGGGCGAGTGGGCCAGGACGCTGACCGAGATGCTCGGGGTCAGCGTCGGGGTCGTGGCCGGCCGCAACTGGTCGGCGACGGGCGGCGCGGGGATGTACGCGCAGGGCGGCTCCGTCTCCGACAACCGGAGCGAGTCGCTGCTGTTCGACGCCGCCGCGACGTGGACCGTCGAGATCCGCACGCGCAAGACGGACGGCTGGCAGGACGCCACCGTCGTGAACTCCGGCGCACCCGGCGACGCCGCCGGGCAACGACTGTGGGTCTCGCACTCCTTCACCGACCAGGCGCCGCGGAAGCTGGCCTGGATCGACGACGCCAAGCGCGACCCCAAGCTCCCCAACCACGTCGTCACCAGCATGACCGGCCTGGAGGAGGCGCTGGGCACGATCGCGGCGACCCTGGGCGGGCAGTACGACCAGGTCGGCGCCGTCCCCCATGACCAGCTGCGGACCTTCGTGACCGAGGAACTGCCCCACCGGCTCCGCGACGCGGTCAACGGGGACCTGGAGCGCGTCTTCACCAGGAACGGCCGGCCGCACGCGAGGGTACGCGCCGAGACCCGGGTCGTGCTGGTGCCCAGCGAGCCGCTCGGCGGGGCGAGCGCCGAGGAGTGGGAGGAGGAGGTGCTCGTCGACTTCGCCGCGACTCCGGGCGGGGCGTCGTCCGGCGGGTCGCTGGAGGCGAACGCCTCGGCCGGGCTCACCCATCCCGCGCTGCAGGAGATCAACGGACCCGGCAGCTACGAGCCCAGCATCGGGCCGCGGGTCAGGGGCTCCAGGTCGGCGTCGCGATCCTACTCGGCCACCGCCAACCAGCAGGCCATCCACCCGAGCGTGCATCGCAAGACCAGCCCCAAGCAGAGCTACCGGCTCGCGCTGGAGACCACGTTCATCGTGGAGGAGTTCGGCAAGCCGCCCGTCACGCTCCCGCCGATGCGCAGCACGGCCGTGGTCAGCATGCGGGAATCGGCCGCCTACCGCTTCGGCCTGCCCGTCGACCAAGCGGCGCTGGTGCACCACAACGGCGTGCCGCTGCTCGACGCGGACGGCAACCAGGTGCTGCGGGGCGACCCGCGTCCCGGCCCGCCCCCCGGCCGCAAGCCCGAGCTGCCCAGCTGGCTCGGCGACGGCCCGGGCCAGATGCGGGGCGCCGGCCCCGGCCTCGTCCAGGAGATCGACGGGCTGACCGAGGTCAGGCAGAAGGTGATGGACGAGCTCGCCGAGGCCGGCATCATCCCGAAGACCGTGGACGGGGTCCGGCAGTACGCGTCCAACCCGCTCGCCCGCGCGGCCCAGATCCTCAACCTGCAGGAGGTCATGGAGCAGCTGTCCGAGCACCGGATCAGGTCCGCCTACGACACCCTGGCCCAGGAGGGCATCGTCGTCGACCTGGTGACCCATGGCCTGAACGGCGCTCCTGACCACCACATGCTGCACATTTCGCTGAAGCAGGACTTCAAGAACTACCGCTACATCGGGTACACGGACTCGGAGACGGTGGTCAACCTCGACATCGGCTCCGACACCTCGGCCCGGGCCGTCAGCCAGTCCAGGACATACGGCGGCGGCGCCTCCGTCGGCGAGAGCGACGGCCCCGACCAGGGACACGACGGGCTGTCGCACGAGGTGGGCGTCAACGCCGGCGGCAGCCGCACCCGTTCGGTGGGCTCGAGCGCCGGCGGCACGGTCAACGTGGTGAGCCTGCACGAGAGCACCGGCCCGGTCGCGATCTTCTCCGTGGGACACGAGCTGAAGGTCGATCTCGTGCACAATGAGGAGACGACCACCCTGGCGTCCGGGAAGGGCACGGCCAGGCTGCTGTTCGCGGCGGACCTCCTCCCCGAGGAGAACGGCTCGGCGCCCGCGCCCATCGGCAAGGTGTCGAACAAGGTGCTGTCCAGGGCGAAGCTCCTCCACTGGGACGCGCACGGCAGCCTGCATGCCGCCGCGCAGCAGGTGCAGCCGGAGAGCATGCGCAAGGACTCGGTGGCGTACCAGATGTTCCAGGCGGTCCTGGGCGTGCGCAACATCGTCTCGCACCCCAGGATGCTGATGAGGCTGCTCACCACCGGCCTCGCCGTCCGCCCCCAGGGGACGCCCACCCAGTCGTCCATGACGGTGGCGGGCGAGGTCGGCGACGTGGAGGTGCTGGGCGTCGTCGACCACGTGAAGGGCGAGATCCTCTTCGGGCTCGGCAGCGCCGGCGTGTCCTGGGGCGGGTCGTCAGGTCACTCCGTGGGCGCCTCGACGAGCGTCTCCGACCTCGACGACGGCGGCACGTCGAGCGACGGCGGCTCCCTCTCGCTGCCCTCCCGGTCGGGAGGCACCTCCGTCTCCACCTCGGAGCTCGACATCTGGGGCGACGAGGGGCTCTCGATCGACTTCGGCCGCCAGATCCTGCTGCGGGCCCCCGTGGACCTCACGGTCACCGGCTCGGCGAGCGCGGCGCACGCGGTGCCGCTGGCGGGCCGGATCCCGGTCGGCGAGAACGGCACGGCCACGGCACAGGGCACCGCGCTGTTCATGCTCTCCGAGGACGACGCGCTGGTGATGTACGCCGACGGCGACCTCCCGCTGCCGGGCCCCGTGGTGGGCGACGCCATCGAGCGGTTCCTCAACGGCAGCATGAAGCTCGACCAGAGCGTCGCCGTACCCCTGGTCCAGCGCTACCTCGTTGACCTCGCCAGCGCGCGCGCCGCCGGCGAGGACGTGGGGTATGCCGCGCGGCACACCCCCCAGGCCCTGCTGCAGAAGATCCAGGAGCTGACGGGCCTCGGCCCGGCGGCCACCACGGCCCATCAGGGGAACGAGGAGCAGCAGCTCGACCAGACGCTGAGCGAGGCGGCGGACCTGCTCGACCGCTCCAGGGACGTCGTGCTGGCGCCGCCGTACGACGGGACGGTGGGCCTGGGCACGGTGGAATCGTTCACCCTGATCGACGAGCAGGGCAATACCGTCGACACGATGCAGGCGGCGCTGGACGCCGTGCGCGCCGCCTACCCCGAGGCCGTGGACGGGAGCCCGACCCTGGTCGACGAGCTGAGCGTCGACTTCTCCAACGACGCCGTGACGATCCACGTCAACGACATGTGGTCGAGACAGGGCTACGAGAAGAGCTACCACGTCCAGGTCGGCGCGCAGACCGCGCAGGCCGAGGAGGTGACGGTCACGGCCCGGCTGGTGCCCAAGAACCCGGGGGACTCCCGCCTGGCCCGGTTCCTCACACACACCTCGCAGGCCGGTGTCATCAGGCAGCGCTACCGCTACACCGACCTGTCGCACTCCGAGTCGTACAACGGCTCCTACTCTGCGGGGCTGGATCAGAGCAGCGCGAACAACGGCGACGGCCACGGCGTCGGCGTGTCGACGGACCGGGGCCGCTCGTACTCGGGCTCCACCAACCGGCAGGGGACACGGCTGCAGCGGATGGCCATGTTCAACGGCATGAACCGGGTCGAGCAGGAGATGACGCTGGTCATCGAGGTCACGCGCAGGCCGGTGCGCGCGGGCAGGCTCCGCTCCGCGGCCCGCCGGGCCGCGGACGCGCTCCGGCGCATTCTCCGCGTCGCGCCCGCGGTCAAATACCGCGCCGTGCTCGTACGGCGCATCCCGACCGGCATGATCCGGCCCGCCGCCGAGGATCCGGGGCCGGTCACCCTCACGCTCGACCCCCGGCTGGTCGAGCTGCGTCCCGGTTTCTTCCCGGACAGGGTGCGCGAGCACGCCGACAAGCCCCTCCTCTTCGACGTCGTCATCGCGCAGTTCGCGAAGATGCTGGGTGCCGCCACGGTCGCGGAGCGCCGGGCCGAGCTGGTCAAGCGGCTGTCCCCCGACGCCCTGCTGACCGGGTTCGAGCGGATGGCCGGGCCCGCCGGCCTCGTCATCCCGCTGGCCAGGCAGAAGTTCAAGGACCAGGGCGCGCAGGCCACGATCCACGCCCGCCTGTCGGACTTCACCATCGTCGCCGGGCCGTTCGACGCGGAGAAGGGCGAGGTCGACAGGGCGGCCGACGCCCAGAACGTGACGGTGTCCCGCAGCCGCGTGCTGCCCGTCGGCGAGAGCGCCGGCATGTCGGACGCCGAGACCGGCCTCAACGGCGGTGTGCGGGCCGGCGAGCAGGCGTCCGAGAGCGTGTCGGACCATCACGGCGCGCGCCGCGAGCGCAGCAAGTTCGAGCAGGGCAAGGCGTACGTCGTCCGGCTCCGGGTGGACTACGACCTCACCTTCCAGCACGTGGCGCGGCTGCGGGACGGCAACGTGCGTCCCGTCGGCGATCCCATCCACATGACGAGCGCCACCAGCGGCGAGGTCGACGTGACGCTCTTCGAGGAGGAGATCGCGGAGCTGCGCCGCCGGGTGGAGTCGAATGTCCGGATCACGCCTACGGTCGATCCCGGATGGGCGACGTTCGCGTTCGTCGCCGGCACGGGCCGCACCGGGCTGATCCAGCTCCTGCAGGACGCCCGCCTGGCCGCCCGCGAGCTCGGCATGGTGGCCCGGGTCGCGATCCGGGAGGCGGACGGGCTCCACCGGTACCGGGCCGCCCCCGACGGCACGATCTACAGCGAGACCCCCGACGGCGGGTTCGCCGAGGCGTTCGCCACCCTTCCGCCCCCGGTCCTGGACGCCGCCGACCAGGCGGGCATCGACCTGCGCGACGTCTTCATGAACTCCGGGGAGCCCGGCACGTTCGTCCACCAGGTCAGGGTCGAGCTGTTCTCAAGGGGCATCCTCCTCGCCGACGTCGACAAGTCGGTGTGGCCCGCCGACCGGGAGGAGATGAACCCGACGACGGGCGGAAGCGTCGCCCAGGGGTTGATGCCCGGTGCCATGTCCTCCCCCGCGATCGAGGGCACGCCCTTCAGCAGGTCGGGCCGGCCCGACGGGGTCCCCGACCTGACCGTGGGCGAGCTGCGGGGCCAGGACGTCACCGTCGGCGACCTGGGCGGCGCCGCCACGAGCCTCACCTGGCGCGGCGACACGGTGACCGTCCAGGTTCCCACCGCGCCCGACCAGCACGTCCGCGTGCTGATCGAGGACCCTGGCGCGGGCAACACCGCCGCCACCGAGCTGCACGCGGGCACCGCGGACGACCCGCACATCATGCGCGTCTGGCCGCGCGTGCACCCGGACGCCGTGTCGTCGGTCCTGGTGCACGAGCTCTCGCACGTCGCGCAGGAGACGATCGCCGCGGCGTCGGGCGCGGCGCAGGGCGTGATCAGGACGTCCCTGTCGGAGCACCAGGCCGAGGGCACCGACTACTGCCTGCTCCCCCGCCTGAACGAGCACGCCCACCTGTCGCGCAGGTGGCACGCGACCTCCGACCAGGCCACGCGCTCGAACCTGGCCGACGCGATAGACGCGATCGCGGCCGACCTCGAACGCCGCGGCCACGCCCCGCCCGCACCACCGTGGGGAACGGGCCCGCGCGCGCCGGCCGCCCCGCAGCCCCAGGGCAGGCTCGCGAGGCTGCTCAGCGGGGGAACCGCGGGGCTGGACACGACGGCGGCCGGGCTCGGCCGGCTGGCGCAGGTCGCCGGCGTTCCCGCGGTGGCTCCGGCGGGGCGCGCGGGCGAGTTCACCGTGTCCACGCGGAGCGGGACCTTCACGCTGGCGCTGGCCGACGCCGCGCCGGGCGCCACGGAGGTGACGGTCGAGTCGCACGCACCGGGACGGCTGGAGCTCCGGGTTCCCACCGACGGAGGCGGCCGCGGGCTCGTCGGGGTGGCCGAGCAGGTCGCCGCGCACGCGGCCGCGCTGGACGGCCGCCCGGCGGGCCGGACGCTCGGGCCGGGGCCGACGGCACCGGGACAGGTGCTCGGGGTGGCCGACGCCGCGACGCTCGCGCGGCTGCGCGGGCTGGCCCGCGCGGCCGTCGAAGGCGGGTTGAGCGGCACGGCCGAGGTGGCGCTGCGTGCCGAGGCGGCGCGGGCGGGCCTGGCGCCCGGCCAGCCCGGGGCGGCGCCCCGGTTGCTGGCGCTGGCGCGGGCGGGCGAGCTCTCCCCCGCCGACGTCACGGCGATCCGCGGGCATGCGACGTTGCCGGAGATGGCCGCGGCCAGGGCCGTCGAGCGCGGCGCGGCCCTCATGGGCGCCCGGGTCCACGACCACGGCTCGGGCCTGCTGGACATCGTGCTCCCCGGCCGCCCGCCCATCCCCGTCGAGGTACGGCCGGCCGGCGCCCCGGAGCCGGGCCTGCTGACCGTCCAGGTGGACGGCCGCCTCACGATCGGCGCGAACGAGCGGGCCGCCGCCGCGACGGCCGCCGCCGCGGTCGCCCGTACGCTGGGCGCGACGGCCGCCGCCGACCACGCGGCCCTGGCCGAGCTGTACGAGGCCGTGCGCCAGGCGCGGGCGGCCACCGCCCGCCAGCGGCCGGCCCGGCTCGGCGTGCTCCACGACCTGCTGGCCGACGTCCGCCCCCAGGTGTGGCGGCTCGTCCCGCCGGCGCTGGCCGCCGAGCTCACCACGCTGAAGAACGGCGCGCGGCCCCGGGACTGGCCCGCGTACCTGGACCGGCTACGCGCGCTGGCCAACACGACCGGCGAGTTCCCGCCGGAAGAGGAGGGTTGCCGGTGTCCCGCGGACGGGCCGTGCGAGTGCGGCCTGCGCGTGCAGCCGGTCCAGGGCGAGGTACGCACGATCGCGGTGTGAACGGGATCGCGCGTTCCGGCATGATGGGACTTCCGAGGAGAGGACGGTTATGGCATTCGCGGTGGCGCGGACGAGGGATGAGGCGCATCTCTACCTCGATCTGCACCCGTGCGCCTGCGGGTCGGTGGACACGACCTGGCACAGCGGGCTGGTCAGCGTCGAGGAAGGGCTGGTCAACCGCTATTCCGGCGTGTGCGGGGAGTGCGGGACACCCCGGGAATACCTGTTCGGCCTGCCGGAGCGCCCCGTGCTGCCCACCGGCTATCCGACGTTCGGCGGGGCGGAGCCGTCCGAGCTGCTCGACGCGGGCGAGTGGTTGTGGGTGGCCGACCTGAGCGCGGGCAACGTGCCGGTGGACGATCAGGCCGAGGCCCTGCGCACGCTGCGGGTGGCGACCGCAGCGGTCGAGGAGGTCGTCAAGTTCGTGCCGCCCGGCGCCGACACGGTGCCCGAGGACGGGTTCTGGTCCGAGCGCGGGGAGCAGATGCGGGCGACCGACCCCGGCAGGTTCCGGCTCGACCGGCTGCTCATCGTCAGGGACACCTACCAGGACCTCGCGGGCCGGCATGCCTGAGCGCGGTCTCGCCCGTTCCCTCGTGGAGGCGTACGTCTACTTCGACCTGGTGGCCGGCGGCGGGTCGCACCGGGCGGCGGTCGAGCAGGACGAGGACAGCTGGGTGGTGCGGCTCGGCGGCACGGAGGTGCTGGTCCCCCAGGAGGCCGAGGACGTGGCCAGGCAGGCGGAGCTGACCTTCGGCTCCGGCCTGTCCGAGCTGATCGACCCCGGCCAGTGGGTGCTCATCGCCGCCACCTACGCGAGCAGGGCGCTGCAGGGCGCGCTGTTCTTCGCCGCGGACCCCTCGGACCCCGAGGCGTACGGCAAGGTCGAGGCCGACTGGCTCTTCGCCGCCGACGCCGTGGCCGAGGCGCTGAAGTTCTTCCCCGCCGATGCCGCCGAGCTGCCCCCTGACGCCTTCTGGAGCGAGATGGGCAGGGCGTTGCGGGAGTCGGAGCCCCATCGGGTCACCAGGCAGAAGCTGGAGGGCGACCTCGCCTTCTACCGCCGCAGCCTGGACGACTTCCACCGCCTGCACGACCGCTGACCCCGGCCCGCCATGGGGAGCGGGGGTTGGTCAAACGATTGATTTCGCGCCGCGATGGAGTTACGGTCTCGAAAACTGTCATATTTTATCGATTGAGGTCTCTGTTGATCAGAAGTGCACTGACTGTCCTGATCGTGGCCTTACCGGCGATCGCCGCGACGGAAGCCCCGGCGGCGGCCGCCCCACTCACCGTGTACGTGTCATTGGACGGCAGGGCCGGGGCCCACGGCACCCGGCAGGACCCGTTCGCGACCGTCGAGCAGGCCCGCGACGCGCTGGCGGGCCGGACGAGCGCCCGCGCCCCCGGCGTCGTCCGCATCAGGGGCGGCGTCTACCAGACGTCCAGAACCATCCAGCTCGACGGACCGGCCAACTCCTATGTCACGTACGCCGCCTATCCGGGCGAGCGGGTGGAGTTCGCCGGGGTCACCACGCTCGCGCCGGAGAGGTTCCGCAGGCTGAGCGACCTCCCTGCGGGCGAGGCCAAGTGGTCGTCGAGGTCGCGGGTCCGGGACTCGGTGTCCGGCAGCGTCTATGCCTACGACCTGGGCGCCGAGGGCATCCCCGCCGGGCGGATCGACAAGAACGGGTTCAACTGGAAGCCGCAGCCGTACGCGCCCGAACTGATCACCGACGACGTCGCGCAGACGCTGGCGCAGTACCCGAACGGCGGCGAGAAGCTGGACCGCGCCGACCTCACGGTCAAGGAGGCGCCGAAGGGCGCCCGCGACTACTTCTCGGACAAGACCGCGGACGGCACCACCCTGCCCTACGAGGACCTGCTGAAGCTGCCCGGCCCCGTCTACACGACCGTCGACCCCACGCTCAAGGAGCGCTCCGCCACGTGGGCCCCGCCCGCCGGGACCCCCGACAACACGAGGTACGAGACCGACGGCTGGCTGTCCGGCTACTTCGGCAACAACTACGCCAACGACCGCGTACGCGTCGACTCCGTCGACGGCGACGAGCTCAGGAGCCGCTACCCCACGATGTACGCCGCCACGGACAAGTGGACGTCGTTCGTGGGCCAGAACCTGCTGAGCGAGCTGGACACCGAGGGCGAGTACTACATCGACCGCTGGAACGGCGGCGACGTCCTCTACTACTACCCGCCCGGCGGGACGGTGGAGGGCAAGCGGATCAGCCTGACCTCCTTCGACGCCCCGTTCTTCACGCTGGAGAACGTGAAGGGGGTGACGCTCAAGGGGCTGCGGCTCAACGGCACGACCGGCACCGGCGTGCGCCTGCTCGACGCGGAGTCGTGCACCGTCGACGGCCTGGAGATCCTCAACGTCAGCATGGACGCGATCGCCATCGGCGAGGCCAGCGACGCGATCACGGCCGTCGCCGAGTACCGCACGAGCCGGGGCGGGCACCGCAACCGCGTGGTCAACAGCAGGCTGCACGACCTGGGCGGCGGCGGGGTGTTCACGGCCGGCGGCGACCGCGACTCGCTGGAGCGCGGCGACCACGTCGTGGAGCACAACGAGATCTACGACTTCTCCAAGCTCGCCACCTACACCCCGGCGGGCTACATGTACGGCGTCGGCAACACCTTCAGGTACAACAACGTCCACGACGCGCCGCACATGGCCATCCAGATCATGGGCAACGACATGGAGATCAGTCACAACAGGTTCGAGAACCTCGTGACGCACGCCTCGGACCAGGGGGTGATCTACGCGGGCCGCGACTACACGTACCTGAACAACGTGATCTCCTACAACCTCTTCAGGAACGTCGGGCCGAAGGGCAACCAGGCCGTCTACATGGACGACGGCATGTCGGGGATGGTGATCCACCACAACTTCTTCGACACGGCCCAGCACGGCCTGTTCTACCAGTCGGGGCACAGCAACGTCGCGGCAGACAACGTGTTCAAGGACGTGACGTACGTCGGGCACGACAAGCTCTACCACGAGAGCGGCGGGCGGCTCCCGGTGCCCAACTCCAAGGTCGTGGTCGAGCGCTTCAACGACATGCTGAAGGCGGGCGACGGCACCGGCTTCACCAACACGCGCGAGAACGTCGAGAAGTGGTACCGGCACTACGGCCGGCAGTACCCGAACATCCGGTCCTGGTACGTCCCGGCGGACTCGACCGGCCGGATCTGCGCCGCCGTCGGCACCACCGAGTGCACGGAGGAGTACGTCTGGCGCGACCCGGACTCCGTGTACGTGCCCTCCCACAACGTGCTGACCCGGTCGGTGAGCATCGCGTCGGGCGGCTTCGCCTACACGGACGACGCCGGCGGCCTGAGCAACAAGACCTTCAACCCGGACTTCGACTCGTACCACGTCAAGAAGGACACCGCCGCCGAGCTCGCCTTCGACCCCGCCACGGGGAAGTTCGACGCGGCCGCCACGCCGCTGAACTCGGCCGAGGGGTTCGGCCGGAAGTGGGTGCGGGAGTGGAACGCGGGTTTCACCCTGGAGGGCATCGGGCCAGCTTGACGGCTCGCGGGCCTCTCACTGACTCCACGACTGACAGAAAGGCGACGCGTTGTAAAGATCGAGACTCGGCGAACCCTTCTTTCGGAATTGGCAAGATCTGCTTCTGCGCATCACGGCGGTTTCGGGTCATCGTGAGGACGTGCATCCGACCCCCCGCCCATAGGAGCAGGCCCTCATGGTCAGACGATCCCGCACAGTACTCGCCGCTTTCGCCCTTTCTGTGATCACCGTGCTCGGCTTCGCGTTGCCCGCCCACGCGGTGACCCTGGAACAGAAGCTCGCCGCACTTTCCGGTTTCTCCCAGCCCACGGCCGCCAGCGCCTCGTCCTGGCGAGCCGCCTGGGAGAACCAGGCCGCCTGGGCCGACTACGCCTTCGACTGGTCGACCGACCTGTGCTCGAGCAGCCCGGACCAGCCGCTCGGCTTCGATTTCCGGATGCCGTGCCGCCGGCACGACTTCGGCTACCGCAACTACAAGGACGTGAGCCAGTTCCCGGCGAACAAGTCGCGCATCGATGACTCGTTCTACTACGACATGAAGCAGGTGTGCGCCAAGTACTCGGGCGTCTCCAAGTCCACCTGCAACGGCCTGGCCTGGACATACTACCAGGCGGTCAAGGAGTTCGGGAACCTCAACGTCACCAAGGAGCAGATCCAGGAGGTGCAGAAGCAGGCGCAGCTCAGCGCCCAGAACGCGGAGGGCACCGAAGGCGTCGAGAGCTCCGAGGCTGTCGAGAGCTCTGAGAGCATCGGCTCCTGAGACAGAGCGGGGCGGGGACGTCGTGTCCCCGCCCCGCGTCATCCTGCCCGGTCGGCCGCGGCCCACGCGGCGAGGAGGTCGCCGGCGTCCATGACCAGGGCCAGGTGGAGCGACATCATGCTGAGCGCGGCGCGTTCGAGTGCCTCGTCC
Source organism: Nonomuraea sp. NPDC005650 (assembly GCF_040605375.1). Lineage (NCBI taxonomy): Bacteria > Bacillati > Actinomycetota > Actinomycetes > Streptosporangiales > Streptosporangiaceae > Nonomuraea > Nonomuraea sp. NPDC005650. The sequence continues at coordinate 103,207 of NZ_JBEXCR010000024.1, read as the reverse complement.
GTGCCGCGCACGAGGTCACGGGCGACGATGACCCGATAGCCGAGGTTGGACGCGTCGAACGCGGTGTTGAGCACACAGCAGTCGGCCATGATCCCGTTCAGCGCGACGGCGGTGACGCCCAGCTGCCGGAGCAGGAAGTCCAGATCGGTCGGGTAGAAGGCGGACAGCCGCTTCTTGCCCGTGACGATCTCGTCCCGGGGATCGACCTCGGTGGCGAACGCGGTCCACCGGCTGCCGGCGAGCGCGTGCTCCGCCGCGTTGGGGATCTCGCCGACCCATTCGGGGAAGGTGGTCCGCCAGGCGCTCGGGACGCCCCCGACGTCGTCGACGCCGGAGGCGCGCAGCTCGGAGCGTACGTGGATGACCGGGATGCCGGCCGCCCGCGCCCCGCGGTGGAAGGCGTCGATGCCGGAAACGATCTGCCGGCCCCGGGGGGCCGGGCACGGGCACTCCGGCGACTCCGACAGATGCCCTTCGTGCATGTCGATGGAGATGACCGCGGTCCTGGCCGGCGCAACGAAGTCCTGGTAACGGCCGTCGCCGGGCAGCGGCCTGCGCTCCTCGTAGACGTAGTGGTGAGGCGGCGCGATCCCGTCTCCGGGCAGGTTCTCCGACATCCCGGGACCCTACCTGGCGGCCGGCGCGGTCGTCGCGGCCGGCCCGGCGGCGCGGGTGTCCCGCCGGCGGTCGAGCAGCGGCCGGATGCCGACGTTGACGATCAGATGGAGCACCACCAGCATGACGATCCCGAGCATCATGGGGCTGCCTACGACGGCGGCGAGGCCCGGCGGTATCCCGGCGGTGACGTCCGCGGGCAGGAACTGCAGCCCGAGGGCGATGATGAACGCCGGGGCCGCGACGGCCAGGTTGAGATCGTCCCAGTCGACCGTGGACAGCAGTTGCACGCCGCTCATGGCGATGATCCCGAACAGGATCGTGGAGGCGGCCGACAGCACCGGCGACGGCAGCCCCGCGATGAACAGGCTGACGCCCGGGATGAACGCCAGCACGATGGCCGCGACGCCGGCCGTGGCCGTGACGAAGCGGCTGCCGACGCCGGTGACCCGGACGATCCCGGCGTTCTCCGGGTAGGACGTCGTGCCGATGCCGCCGAAGAGCGAGCCCACCGTCGTGCCGAGGAACTCGGTGAACAGCCCCCTGTTGGTGCGGCCCAGGTCGACCTGCTGCCCGCCCCAGCCGCCGACCAGGCTGTACATGCCCGCGGACTCCGCGCCGGCCTGGAAGAAGGCGAGCAGCATCACGACGACGACGGACCATTCGACGCCGAACCCGAAGGGCAGCAGGGTCGGAGCATGGACGAGGGGAACGCTGCCGGGCCCGGACGGCGCCCACAGCCCGGCGACCGCCGCGGCCAGCGTCCCGGCGGCGATGCCCCAGACGATGGCCGCGCGGCGTACCACGGAATCGCCGCCGAAGATCAGGCAGCCGAGCACCGTCAGGACGGTGAAGAGACTGATCCAGAAGCTGGGCGCCCCGTAGCCGGAGCTGCCCGGCGTCCCGAACCAGCCGCTGAGCCCGATGCTGGCCAGTTGCGCGCCGATGATGACGAACAGGGTCCCGAAGACGATGGGCGACGACGAGAGCTTGGAGATGTGGCCGAACAGCCCGAAGCGTCTGATCGGGATGCTGAGCACCATGCAGATCAGCCCGGCCACCATCATCGACCCGAAGGCGGTGCCGAGGCCGAAGGTGGCGCCGGCCGCGCTGAGGGCGACGAAGAACCCGGCGGTGGGCCCCTGGACGATGGGCAGCTTCAGCAGCCGGCTCGATTGCAGGACGGTGATGATCCCCGTCATCAGGAAACATCCCTGAATGATGTAGCCGACCTGCACCTGCGACAGCTTGAGCGACTGGCCGATGAGCACCGGGAAGATCCAGATCCCGGTGAGGGCGAGGAGGTGCTGGAGGCCGAACAGCCCGGTCCTGGGGGCCGACAGGCGTTGCTCGATGCCGATGGCCAGGGGCGAAGGCGGGGCCTGGTTCATGGTGGTCACCAATCCGTGGGAGGTGGAGAACCCCTGGACACCTCACATCCGCGACGATGTGGTTGCATCCATTTCAGTTCTACTGAAGTCCTATCACGCGCCGACCGGCCACGGAAGACGGAAATGTTACAGCAGCGTTGAAACTGGCAAGGAAAGTGCTCGTGAACAGCGATCGATTTCAATCTGGTTGAAGATCGCTTGGAAACTCAGCTGCCGAGGTTGACCCAGACCGCTGTCGCGACCTCGTCGCCCTCGTTGCGGAACAGGTGCGGGATCGCCGACTCGAAGCTGATCGCGTCGCCGGTCGCCAGCACGTGGGGGACGCCCTCGAGCTCGACGGTCAGCGTGCCGGCGATGACGACGCCGAACTCGGTGCCGGAGTGGTGCACCGCCGCGCCCGCGCTGGAGGTGCCCGGCGCGTACTCGTTCACCGCCATTTCGAGCCCGAGCCGCTTGCTGTAGTGCGCGATGCGGCGCAGCACGCCCTGGGCGGTCTCCACCTGGACCTGGTCGGCGAAGCGGCGCACCGGGGAGACGGCTTCCGTGGTGCCGTCGAAGAGGTCGGACATGTGGATCCCGAGCGCCGACGACACTGCGACCAGCGTGCCGATGGACGCGCCCGCGACCCCTCGCTCCAGCATGCTCAACATCGACACGCTGACGCCGGTCATCTCGGCGACGTCTTTCAGCTTCAGGCCCCGCTCGACCCGCAACCTGCGGATCTGGCTGCCGGCCCGCCGGACCATCTGCTCGGTGTCGTCAACGATCGATGAGGACCGGACCGGGTCGGGAGTCTGCCTGGACACGTTCTATCTTCCCATAGGACTCGTCCCTCTCCACCGCTTTCACGTGCCGGGCTCGGCGGCGGGCACGCCGACCGCGAAGACCGTCATGAGCTGGGCCAGGGTGCGGTAGTAGCCGACCAGCACGGTCAGATCGATCAGTTGCCTGCTGCTGAGCAGGCGTGCCGCCGCGGCGAACTCCTGGTCGCTCACCGTGCCCGAGTGCAGCAGGGTCGCGACGAAGCCGGCGGCGGCGGCCTCGACGGGGTCCTCGCCGCGGAAGCAGCCCAGCGAGAGTTCCATGATCTCCGCGTCGGTGAGGCCGACCGCGCGGGCGACCCGCTCGTGGGCCCACCACTCGAATTCGCTGCCGAGGGCGTGCGCTACCTGCAGGATCGCGATCTCGCGGATCCGGGGCGGCAGGTCGGTACGGAACCGGATGGCCGTACCGAGCTCCTGCAGCGCCGCGCCCACGTCCGGCGCGTGCAGCATCACCCCGAAGGGGCCGTTGAGCGCGCCGTCCTGCGCCGCGAGCGGGAAGTGCTGCGGGCCCTTGGCGCGCTCGCCGCCCGCGATGGCGTCGTAGAGGACGCGCTGCGCCTCGTCGAGCCGGTCCGGCGTCAGCCGCGGCAGCCGCGGGCTCACTTCTTGCGCCCGAAGGCGAGCCAGCTCAGCAGGAAGCCCAGCAGCGCCCCGCCGAGCGCACCGGCGATCGCCTGGCCGTACCGCTCTTTGATCATCGGTACGACCAGCCCCAGCATGTCCAGGTCCGCCTCCCTCTCCGGGGCCGACGCGGGCACGGGCGCGGGGGCGGGCGTGGGCGTGGGCGTGGGCGTGGGCGTGGGCGTGGGCGCGGGGCGGGCGGCAGGTTGCGGCGCGGGCGCTCCTCGGGAGACCAGCTCGGCGCCCAGGTTGGCCACGAACTGGCCGATCAGGCGGTTGCTGACGTCGGCGATGGCACCGCGGCCGAACTGCGCCATCCGTCCGGAGATGTCCAGCTCCGTGTCGATGAGCACCCTGGTACGGGCGGGCGTGACCGGCTCCAGCCGCGCGTGGATCCGGGCGGCGGCGGTGGCCTGCCCCCTGGGGTCCTTGCCGCTGGCGGAGATGACGGCGGAGCGCGCGGCGTCGTCCCTGTGGGTGAAGCGGGCGGTGCCGGTGAAGTGGGCGCCGATCGGGCCGACCTTGACCTTCACGCTGCCGGAGTATGCGTCGCCGTCGTGGCCGTCAAGGGCCGCCCCGGGCATGCAGGGCGCGATCCTCTCCAGGTCGGTGAGGAGGGCCCAGGCGTCGTCGAGCCCCGCGTCGATCTCGAACTCGTTCTGCAACAGCATCGCTGTGGCCTTTCGTGGGTGGTGTGCGGTGGTGGTCACGGGGGGCGGTGCCGTGACACCGCCCCCCGAGGGCTCAGCCGATGACGCCGCCGAGGCCCTCGATGACGTCGTCCGGGCCGCAGTCGAAGAAGGCCATGATGCGGCACGGGCACGCCTCGCCTCCCTCGATCTTCCAGGGGAACGCGCCGATGATCGCGCGCCGGTTGAGCACGGTCTTCAGGTCGCCGCCGACGTTCTCGGCGTGGATGCACCCGTCCTGGAAGGCCAGGTGGTGCATCGGGAAGATGTCGGAGGTGATCTCGCGGCCGGACATGTGGTGGGTGTAGGTGTACTCCCCGAAGAACTCCTGGTAGCTCATCCCAACATGCTCCTCGAACTTCTTCAGCAGGTCGGGGCGCATGTTGCGGATGGTGGTGTTCATGGGGTGGTCGCCGGAGCCCGCGTCGATGCCCCACCAGGCGATCTCCATGTCCGCCATCCACTCGGCCAGGCGGGCGCTGCCACCGGGGTGCATGGTGAAGTAGCGGACGAGGTCCTGCTTGGGCATGCCCTGGTAGTAGTCGATGAAGCCGGTGTGGATGATCAGGACGTCGCCCTTCTTCACCTCGACCTTGGAGGTGATGTGCTCCGGCTCGATGAGCTCCCAGTCGCCCACGGCGTCGGAGACGTCCACGATCGCACCCGCGTGGATCAGCTTGGTCAGCGGCAGCGAGGCCATGTCGAGCCCGCCGTCGGTGCCGTGCATCGGGCCGTCGAGGTGGGTGCCGCTGTGCAGGGAGGTCTCGATGCGCTGGGAGACGATCTGGTTGGTCTGCAGGTTCTGGGTGTAGTACATCTTGCTGCCCGGGTAGCCGACCCAGCCGGGCGTGTGGATGCCCCAGGGGTGGGTCAGGTCGACGATCCGCATGCGCGAACTCACTTTCATTGATGTTGTTTCGATGCTGTTGAAAAAGGTCGATACGGCGAAACGGCCTACGCCAGCAGCCGGCGCAACAGCGCGGGCGTGATGGGGACCGCGGCGATGGCGTTCGGGAGTTGCAGGGCGTCCTCGACGGCGGAGGCGATGGCCGCGGCGGCGGCGGTCGTGCCGCCCTCGCCGGCGCCCTTGACTCCCAGCGGGTTCAGCGGGCTGGGGGCGTCCTCGGTCACCAGGGTCTCGATCGGCGGGATCTCCAGGACGGTGGGGATCAGGTAGTCCATGAACGTCGTGCACAGCGGGGTGCCGTCCTCGGCGTACCGGAACTCCTCGTACAGCGCGCCGCCGATGCCCTGGGCCGCGCCACCGGCGATCTGCCCCTCGACCAGCGTGGGGTTCAGCGCGCGGCCGACGTCGTAGCCGACGATGAAGCGCTCGACGACCGGCTGGCCGGTGCCCCGGTCGACGCGGACGACGGCCGCGTGCAGGCCGTAGGGGTAGGTCATGTGGTCGGTGCGGAAGCCTCCGTCCGCGCCGAGGCCCGGCTGTTCGTCCAGCTCCGCGGCCCCGGCCGGCTCCAGCAGGCGCGCGACCTCGCCCAGCGTGAGCGTCCTGGCGGGCTCGCCGATGACGGTGACGGCGCCGCCCGCCAGTTCGACCTCCTCGGCGCCGACGCCGAAGGAGCGGGCGGCGACCCGTCTGGCCTTGGCGGCCAGCGCTTCGGCGGCGTCGGCGACGGCCGAGCCGGCCATCACGGACAGCCGGGTGGCGAAGGCGCCCCGGCCATGCCCGAACCGGTCGGTACGGCCGCGCACCACGCGGATGCGGTCATGCGGCACGCCGAGCACCCCGGCGGCGATCTGTGCGAGCACGGTGTCCACGCCCTGCCCGACCGACGAGGCGCCGCAGGTGACGGTGACCGCGCCGCTGACGTCCACCGAGACGTGCGCGCCCTCGTACGGGCCCAGGCCGCTCTTCTCCACGAAGAAGCCGTAGCCGAATCCGACCGCCTCCCCGGCGGCGCGCCGCTCCGCGACCCGCTTCCTGACGCCCTCGACGTCGAAGGCGGCCCAGACCTTCTCCTGCAGCAGCGCGTAGTCGCCGGAGTCGTGCACCAGCTGGGTGCCCATCGCCTGCACGGGCCGCCGGTAGGGCATCTGCGCGGCGGGGATGAAGTTGCGCCTGCGGAGCTCGGCGGCGTCGATGCCCAGCTCGTGCGCGATCTTGTCGATGAGCCGCTCGCGGGCGAAGGTGCCCTCGTACCGGCCGGGAGAGCGGTAGGTGCCGGCGGGGGTCTTGTGCGTGAGCCGGATGTGGGCGCGCACCCGGAAGTTCGGGACGAGGTAGGGCCCGGGCAACATCGAGGCGGTCAGCGACGCGACGGTCGCGCCGTGCGTGCGCACGTAGGCGCCCTGGTCCAGCACGAAGTCCGCGTCCAGCGCCTCGATCAGGCCGTCGGCGCGGACCAGCGCCCGCAACCGATGGCGCTGGTCGCGTGAATGGTTGGTGGCGACCAGGTGCTCCTGGCGGTCCTCGATCCACTTGACCGGCCGGCGCAGCCGGACGGCGGCGAGGCAGACGAGGACGTCCTCGGGATACAGCTCGCCGCGCGGCCCGAACCCGCCGCCGACGTGCGTCTCGCGCAGGAGCACCCGCGCGGGCGGCAGGCCGCACATGGCGGCGATGGCGTCCCGGTTCCAGAACGGGACCTTGGCCGCGCCGTCCGCGACGAGCTGCTGCTCGGCCTCGTCGTAGCGGGCGACCAGCCCGCGGCACTCCAGGGGGACGCCGGTGTGCCGGCCGATCCTGGCCTCCAGCTCGACGATCCGGTGGCCGCTCCCGCCCGCGTCGGCGAACGCGCGGTCGACGTCGCCGTACTCGACGGTGAAGGCGGTGGCCTCGGAGTCCTGCTCGGGCAGCTCGCGGCCCAGCCCGGCCGCCCAGGTGGCCTGATCCGCGTCCACCCACGGGACCGCGGCGTCGCCGGGGTCGAGATGCGGGGGCAGCGGCTCGATGTCGAGTTCGACCAGCTCGGCGCCGTCTTCGGCGACGTAGGCGGAGGTCGCGAAGACGACGGCGACGGGCTCCCCGGCGTAGCGCACCACGCGACGCGCGAGCACCGGCTGCCGGTAGGGCAGCAGGTCGTCCATCGGGGTCAGGCGGAAACCGATCGCCGGCAGGTCCGCGACGTCGGCGTACGTCCACGCGGCCACGACCCCCTCCAGCAGCAGGGCCCGCGAGACGTCGACCGAGACGATCCGGCCGTGCGCCACGGGCGAGCGCACGACGCGCATGTGCAGCTCGCCGGGGTGCGAGGTGTCCGCGGCGAAACGGCCGGCGCCGCGCAGCAGCACCGGGTCCTCGATGCGCAGGGCCCGGTCGCCGATCACGCGTCCAGCTCCTTGCGCATGGCGCGCGCCGCGCACATCGTGGCCTTCAGGATGTTCTGGTAGCCGGTGCAGCGGCACAGGTTGGAGGAGAGCACCTCGCGCAGCTCCTCCTCGCCGGCGTCCGGATGGGTCTCCAGGTGACCGGCCGCCAGGACCAGGAACCCGGGCGTGCAGAATCCGCACTGCAGCCCGTGGTTCTCCCAGAACGCCTGCTGGACGGGGTGCATGCGGTCGTCGTCCGGGGCCAGCCCCTCGACGGTGCGCACCGAGGCGTCCTCCGCCTGCACGGCGAACATCAGGCACGAGCGCACGGGCTGGCCGTCGACCAGCACCGTGCACGCGCCGCAGACGCCGTGCTCGCAGCCCAGGTGGGTGCCGGTGAGGCCGCAGTCCTCGCGCAGGGCGTCGGCGAGGGTGCGCCGCGGCTCGACCTCGATGTCGTGCCTGTCGCCGTTGACGTAGAGGCGGAGGGGAACCCGGGAGCTCATGAGGCGGTCCCTTTCTCGCGATCGCGCGGTCGAGGCGATGCGTCGCGGATGGCGGTCCTGATGCGGTGCGGCGTGGCCGGCAGGTGGAACACCCCGACGCCGAACGGCGCCAGCGCGTCGCTGATGGCGTTGGCGATGGCGGCCGGCGCGCCGATCGTGCCGCCCTCGCCGACGCCCTTGGCTCCGGTGACCGACGCGGGAGAAATGGTCTCCAGGTGCACGATCTCGATGGCGGGCGTCTCGGCGATCGTCGGCGGCAGGTAGTCCATGAGGGACGTCGTGACGAGCACGCCGCGCTCGTCGTAGATCAGCTCCTCGTACAGCGCGTTCGCCAGGCCCTGGGCGATGCCACCGTGGATCTGCCCGTCGACGACGGCCGGGTTGATCAGCCGCCCGGCGTCCTCGGCGACGAGGAAGCGGGTGACGCGCACCTGTCCGGTCAGCGGGTCGACCTCGACCTCGGCGATGTGGCAGGCGTTGGCGAAGGTCCCGGACGGGTCGTAGAGGCCCACCGCCTCCAGCGCCGGCTCGCCCTTGTCCGGAATGAGCTGGGCGTTGTGGTAGGTGTCGCGGGCCAGCGCGGCCAGTGGCACGCTCTCGCCGGTGTCGCGCCGCCGGGCCTGGCCGCCGGCCAGGTCGATGTCGTCCGGCAGGGCGCCGATCCGGTCGGCGGCGAGCGTGCGCAGCCGCGCCGCGAGGCTCTGCGCCGCCAGCAGCGCCGCCCCGCCGGCGATCACCATCGCCCGGCTGGCGAAGCTGCCCCAGCCGTACGGCGTGGCGTCGGTGTCGGAGGCGATCACCCGGACCGCGCCGGGCGCCAGCCCCAGCTCGTCGCAGACCACCTGGGCCAGCGTGGTCTTCAGGCCCTGCCCGTGCGGGGAGGCGCCGATGCGCAGCGTGACCGAGGCCGAGGGGTCCATGGTGAGCACGACCCGCTCGTAACCGGGCGTGATCACCTCCGCCGCCCGCGCACCCAGCCGGAACGGGCGGGACCGCGCGGCGAAGGCGGGGGTGCCGTACCCGGTGCGCTCTGCGAAGCAGGAGATGCCGAGCCCCAGGTAGCGGCCCTCCGCACGGGCGGCGGCCTGCCGGGCGCGGAAGTCCTCGATGCCCGCGAGCTCGACGGCGGCCCGCAGGGTCTCCAGGTGGGACGCCTCGTCCAGGACCAGCCCGCTGGGCGAGCGGTGCGGGAACTCGCGGATCAGGTTGGCCTCGCGGATCGCGACCGGGTCGAGCCCCAGCTCCCCGGCCGCCACGTCCATCAGCCGCTCCATGGCCAGCACCTGGATCGGCCGGGAGACGCCCCGGTAGGGCGCGATGGGGCACTTGTTGGTGAGTACGCCGCGCGAGCGCACGGCGTACTCCGGCACCCGGTACGCCCCGGGCAGCTCGGCCATCGCCATCAGCGGCTCCACGCCCCACGTCACCGGGTAGCAGGAGTACGCGCCGACGTCGCAGACCAGGTCCCCGCGCAGGGCCAGCAGCTCGCCCTCGGCGCTGAAGGCGCCCTGCACGTCGTACACCTGCTCCCGGCTGTGCCAGGCGGCCAGGAAGTTCTCCTCGCGGGTCTCGATCCAGGCGATGTCGCGGCGCAACGTGCGCGAGGCCCACACCAGTGCGACGTCCTCGCGCGCGAGGCACATCTTGGCGCCGAAGGCTCCCCCGACGTCCGGGGCGACGACGCGCAGGTCGTCCTCGCGCATCCCCAGCGCGTCGGCGATGCCGGTCCGGGTGACGTGCGGCATCTGCACGGTCGCGTGCAGGGTGGAGCGGCCGCTGCCGCGGTCGTAGGAGACGTGCGCGGCACGGGCCTCCAGCGGCATCGCGCTCTGCCGGGCCGAGCCGACCTGGACGGTGACGATCCGGTCGGCCCTGGCGAACGCCTCGTCGAAGCCGTCGGTGCGCAGGCGTCCGTCGACGACCGTGTTGGGGTCGCCGGGGAAGGCCGCGTCGTGCACCAGCGGCGCGCCGGGGGCGGTGGCCTGGGCGGCGGACAGCACCGGGGGCAGCGGCTCGATCTCGATCTCGACGAGCTCCAGCGCGTCCTCGGCCTCGGCCTCGGAGGCCGCGAGGACCAGGCCCACGGGCTCGCCGACGAACCGGACCACGTCCGCGGCCAGGATCGGGGTGTCCACCGCGACGAAGTCGGGACGGTTCAGTACGGCGTGGATGGGCCGTACGCCGACGAGGTCGGCGGCGGTGAACAGGGTGACGCCTTCGGGGGCGGTGACCGAGATCAGCCGGCCCGCCGCGTGCGGGCTGCGCACGAAGCGCGCGTGCAGGCAGCCGCGGTCGGCGGCGGCGATGTCGGCGACGTACCGGCCCCAGCCGCGCACGATCGCCGGGTCCTCCAGGCGCGGCAGCGACCGGCCGGTCCAGGTCGGCGGCTCGGCCCCGCTCACCGCGCGGCCCCCGTCGCCGGTCGGCCGAGGGCTCGGGGGAGCAGGGCGCGTACCAGGTCGCGCCGGTACGCCGCGTCCCCGTGCGCGTCGCTCGGCGGGTCGGCCTCGGTGGCGGCCGCCTCCGCGGCGGCGGTGACCAGCTCGGGCGACCACGGCTGACCGAGCAGCGTGCGTTCGGCGGCGGCGCTGCGGAAGGGCACCTCGGCGACGCCGCCGAGGCAGACCCTGGCGTCGGTGACGGAGCCGTCCTCGACCCGCACGGCCGCGGTGGCCGCGACGATCGCGAAGTCCCCCGCCCTGCGGGCGAACTCGGCGATGCCGGCCGTGTAGCCCTCGCCGAGCGCGGGCAGCGAGACGGACACCAGGATCTCGTCGGGCTCCATCGCGGTGGTGAAGACGGCCTGGAAGAAGTCGGCGGCGGCGATGGTCCTGGTGCCGCGGGCCTGGCTGCGCACGGTCATCTCGGCGTCCAGCAGGCGGGCCACCAGGCACCACTCCGAGGCGGCGTCGCAGTGCGCGAGCGAGCCGCCGAAGGTGCCGCGGGTGCGGATCGGCAGGTGTCCCACGTGGGAGGCGGCGCGGCGCAGCAGGTGGCCGAGCGCGCCCGGCAGGTCGGTCTCCTGCAGCGCCAGATGGCGGGTCAGGGTGGAGACCACCACGCGACCGCCGGCCTCCTGGATGCCGGAGAGGCCGGGAACGCGATTGATGTCCACGAGGCGGGCCGGCCTGGCGAGGCGGAAGTTCATCATCGGGACCAGGCTCTGGCCGCCGGCGAGGATCTTGCTGTCGTCCGGGTCCCTGGCCAGGACCGCGAGCGCCTCCTCCAGGTTGCCGGGCCGGACGTACTCGAACGGGCTCGGTTTCACCAGCTCTCCCCTCGGTGGTGCAGGGAATAGACGTCGGTGCGGCGATCGGTTCTCGGGTGGATCGCCGCACCGCGGATCTGGGCGGCGCGCACGGCCGCGAGGTCGATCTCCGCCATGGCCGAGTCGGCGGCCGTGCGCGAGAGCGGCCCGGCCAGCAGTTCCCCGTACGCGTCGCAGGCGATCGAGCCCCCGAGCGTGGCCGGCCCGCCGTGCGAGGCGCCCGCCACCTGGGAGACGGCGACGACGGCCACCTGGTCCAGGTTCGCCTGGGCGAGCACGGAGTCGACGTGGCGGGTCGCGCCGGCCGCGGGCACGGTCCTGTCGAAGCCGCCCACCCACGCCGCCGGCGCGATCACCAGGTCGGCGCCCTGGAGCGACAGCAGCCGCATGACCTCCACGAAGCGCAGGTCGTAGCAGATGCACAGGCCGATCACCCCGTGCGGCGTCTCCGCGACGGGAAGGCCCAGGTCGCCGGGGGTGAACACGTCCTTCTCGCGGTCGAACAGGTGCAGCTTGCGGTAGTGCAGGATCGGACCGGACGGCCCGGCCGCGACGACGCTGTTGTACAGGTTCGCGCCGTCGATCTCGCTGAAGCCGTACACGACCAGGCCGTCGTACGCCGCGGCGACCTCGCCGAGCGCCGCCAGGCTCGGCCCGTCCAGCGGCTCGGCCACCGAGCGGGCCAGGAGGGGGTCGACGACGTACCCGCTGATGGCCAGTTCCGGCAGCACGACGATCCCGGCGCCGGCCTCGAAGGCCGCGCGGGCCCTGAGCACGGCCAGGGCCCGGTTGCCGGCCGGCCGGCCGGCGATCACGTCGAGCTGCTCCAGCGCGACCCTCGTCGTGGCGGGGGAGGTCATCGGCCGGTACGGGGAGAGGTGAGGGCGTCGACGTCCACGCCGGCCGCGCGCAACATGTCGGTGTCGGCCGGGCAGGGACCGCCGACGCTGACGACCCGTTCGCCACGGTCGGCGGCCAGCGCGTGCCAGATGCCGATCTCGATGTGGACGGTGTCGCCGGGGCCGAAGGGGAAGCTCTCCCCCGTGGTCACGTTCTCGGCGGTGCCGTGTCCTTCGAGGATGTGGATGGTGTCCTCGGACTCGGCGTGCACGTGCTCCTTGTTGCGCTCCCCCGGCTGGAGGACGACGTAGTTCATGTTCGCGGTGACCGCTCCGGCGCCGAGCCAGACGACCAGGCGGGCGTCGGCCGAGATGAACGGGACCAGCAGGCCGGGCCGGTCGCGGTGGTGGACGCTCACTCCGGCGGTCTCGCCGGGAACGTGCGGCGCGCCGCCCAGGCCGGGGTCCACGGGGCTGGGGCCGCCGACCAGGCGCGCCCCCTCCCGCGAGGCGATCGTGTACGTGGCCCGCGGCCGGACGTGCACCATCGCGCCCGCGCCGAGCTCGTGGTCCGCGGTCCGGCCGGCGAGCCGCTCGGTGACCGAGACCGTGCCTTCCAGGACGTAGTAGACGGCTTCACCGGGGTGGCTGAGCAGCGCGGTCGATCCGCCCGGGTCGATGTCCACGGCGTAGAGGCCGCGGCAGCGGGCGTCGATGCCGGCGCCCACGATCTCCCGCCATGAGCCGCCGCGGACCAGGCCGAGGTCGGGGCCCCAGTGGCCGGGAGAGACGACGCGCAGGCCCGTTGACGTTCGAGGAGTGTCCATCACGGCGGTCACCCTAGCATTCAATCTCATTGAAATTGTTCCAGGGACATTATAATTTTCCATCCTCAGGCCGGATCGAGGTTGAGCCAGACCGCGACGGCCGGGGTCTCGCCGGAGTTGACGATCCGGTGCGGGCGGGCCGAGGAGTAGGCGATCACGTCACCGGTGCCGAGCACGTGGACCTCGCCGCCGAGCTCCACGGTGAGCGAGCCCGAGATCACGACGCCGAACTCCCTGCCGCCGTGATGGGTGGCACGCGGACCGCTGGTGCCGCCGGGGGCGTACTCGTTGACGGCCATCTCGAGCCCGGCCTTCCTGTCGTGGTGGGCCACGCGACGGGTCGTGCCCTCGCTGGTGCGCACGACGGCCTGCTCGGCCAGCCGGGTCACGGGCGAGCCCGGCTCCGAGCCGGGCCAGTCGAACAGCTCGTACATGTGCGAGCCCAGAGCTGAGGCCACAGAGACCAGTGTTCCCACCGACGCGCTGGAGACTCCGCGTTCGAGCATGCTGAGCATCGAGATGCTGATCCCGGTGCGCTCGGCGACCTCCTTGAGCGTCAGACCCTGACCGGAGCGCAGCATGCGGATCCGGGCGCCGATCTGCGCCATGGCCTCGTCGGCGTTCTGCTGGGCGGCCACGCTCGCGGCCGCCTTCTCGATGCCGGTGGCGTCCGCTGGGGTCATGGCTCTCTCCGATCGGTGGATGGGGACGTCGGGGCACTCACGATTTCATCAACACTGTAACTGATTCATGGCCATTTAACGCGGGACTGTTGCATAAATCGGTCCGCGAGCCCCATAGTGGCTGACACGCAGCCCGCCGGGGAGGCTGCCCTACCCCCGCCACCTCCGGATTCTCCCGAAGGACCACGCACATGACCGCTAAGAAGTGGGTCCGCGGCCTGGCGATCGCGACCGCCGTCACCTTCACTCTCACCGGGTGCGGCCGCGACGCCGCCGGCACCACCGAAGCGCCGGCGGACGTCTCCGCCGTCAACGACTCCCCCGCCACCGGCGACATCACGATCTGGGCCATGGGTACCGAGGGCGAGCTGATGCCGGAGATCGCCAAGGCGTTCCAGAAGGCGAACCCCCAGGCCCGCGTGACCGTGACCGCGGTTCCCTGGGACGACGCCCCCACCAAGATCTCAACCGCGATCGCCTCAGGGCAGACGCCCGACGCGACCCTGCTCAACCCGGAGACGCTCGCCGCGTTCGTCGCCGCGCAGGGCTTCGCCCCGGTGCCCCAGGGCCTGCTCGACGAGGCCGCCTTCGACGCGAACGCGATGGCGGCGACGAAGATCGGGGGCAAGAGCTACGCCGTGCCGCTCTACGTCGACACCAGGACCCTCTTCTACCGCAAGGACCTCGCCGAGAAGGCGGGCGTGCGGGCGCCCCGCTCCTGGGCCGAGCTCACCTCGTTCGCGGCGGCGCTGCAGGAGAACGGCGCCAAGGAGGGGCTGCTGCTGCCGACCGGGGAGGCGGGGTTCACCCACCAGGTGCTCGTGCCCTACATCTGGCAGGCCGGCGGAGCCCTCACCGACCCCGCGCAGGGCGGGTTCACCATGAACGCGCCCCAGGTGGTCGAGGGCCTGACCACGTACCAGTCCCTGATCAAGAAGGGCGTGGCCAGCGAGACCGGCACCTACGAGCCGTGGGGGTCGGTCGAGGAGCGCCTGGCCAAGGGGGAGATCGGGTCCGTGGTCAACGGCTCCTGGTTGATCGGGCCGCTGAAGAAGCTGCTGGGCGCCGAGTTCGACAAGAAGATCGGCCTCACCACGGTGCCCGCGGGCCCCGGCGGCGGCATCAGCTGGCTCAGCGGCGGGCAACTGGCCGTCTTCCGCGACGCCAAGAACGCCGACGGAGCCTGGAAGTTCATCCGGTTCCTCTCCACGCCGGAACAGGCCGCCGAGTTCAGCCGGCTCACCGCCGACCTGCCCGCGGTCACCGAGGCGTGGCAGGTCGCGGGGCTGAACGACGACCCGGCCGTCGCGGTCTTCCGCGACCAGTTGAAGGCCACCGCCAACCCGCCCACGGTCCCGACCTGGGCCGAGCTGTCGGCGATCATCGACGGGTACGGCGAGCGGCTGGCCAGGGGGACGATCACCCCGCAGGACGCGGCGGCGGGACTGCAGAAGGACATGTCCGCCGTCGGCCTGAAGTGACGGCCCGAAGGAGATCGTCCCTGATGAGCCCCACCGCCAAGGCGCCCGCCGCCCCGCCGCCCCTGCCGGGGTGGCGGCGGCGCCGGGCGCTGGCCGCCTGGCTGTTCGCGCTGCCGTTCAGCGTGTTGTTCGCGCTGTTCATGGTCGGGCCGCTGGTCGCCTCGCTCGGCATGAGCTTCACCGACATGACGGGCCGCGACCTGCGCAATCCGTTCTCCGTCGACGTCGTCGGCCTGGCCAACTTCGCCGAGCTGTTCTCCGACGCCAAGTTCCTGCGGGCGGTCGTGAACACCGCCTACTTCGTCGGCGTGGGCGTGCCGCTCACCGTGGTCGTCTCCCTGCTGATCGCGATGGCGCTGAACAACGGCATCACCCGCTTCCGCACGCTGTTCCGGGTCGGCTTCTACACCCCGGTCGTGACCAGCATCGTCGCCATCGCCGTGGTCTGGAAGTACATCCTCGAACCGGGCGGACTGCTGAACCAGGGCCTCGCCGCCGTCGGCATCAGCGGGCCCGACTGGCTGCACGACACCAGCTTCGCGATGCCCTCGCTCATCCTCATGGCGATGTGGCGCAACATGGGCACGCTGATGATCGTCTTCCTGGCCGGGCTGCAGGGCGTACCGGCCGAGGTGTACGAGGCCGCCCGCGTGGACGGCGCCGGCGCCTTCCAGCGCTTCCGCAAGCTCACCCTTCCGCTGATGCGCCCCACGATCCTGCTCGGCTGCGTGCTGATCAGCGTCTACTACTTCCAGTTCTTCGAGGAGGCGTTCGTGATGACCGGCGGAGGGCCGTTGGACAGCACGCTCTCGATCACCTACTTCACCTACAACGAGTTCGGCTACGGCAACTACGGCTACGCCTCCGCCGCGAGCTACGTCCTCGCGATCGCCATCGCCCTGGTGACGCTCGTCCAGTTCCGCCTGCTCCGCCCGAAGGACTGAGACCGTTGCAGCAGACCACCGTCACCACGACCGCGCGTGGCGAGGAGCGGGCGGACGAGCGGGACCGCCCGCGAGCCGGGGCCCGCCGGTCCGCGGCGCCGAACCGCTGGTATCTCTACATTCCGCTGACGGTCGCTCTCGCCGCCACCTTGCTTCCGTTCGTGTGGATGGTGAGCGGCGCGTTCAAGCCGCAGAGTGAGATCCTCTCCCGCGAGATCGCCATCCTGCCGGTGAACGGCACCCTGCAGAACTTCCACGACCTGTTCACCCGGGTCGACTTCACCCGGTACTTCGGCAACAGCGCGGTCGTCGCGGTGGCCGTCGTCCTGGGGAACCTGCTGTTCTGCTCGATGCTCGGCTACGCGCTGACCAAGCTCGACTTCCCCGGCAGGCGGGTGCTGTTCGCGCTGGTGATGACGATGCTCATGGTGCCGACCGTGGTCACGTTCATCCCGCTGTTCGTGCTCATCACGAGGATGGGGCTGGCCAACACCTACGGCGCGCTCATCCTGCCGTTCCTGGCGACCCCGCTCGGGGTCTTCATCATGCGCCAGTTCATCCGCGACATCCCCGACTCGCTGATCGAGGCCGCCCGGCTCGACGGGGCCGGCGAATTCCGGATCTTCTTCACGATCGTGCTGCCGCTGTCCGCGCCGGCGCTGGCGACCGTGGCGATCCTGCAGTTCCTGTCCTCCTGGAACGAGTTCCTCTGGCCGCTCGTCGCGGCCCAGACCGAGGACATGTACACGCTCCCCGTGGCGATCGCGCTGATCTCGGCGGGCGCCAACTCGGTCAACTACGGGCTGCTGCTGGCGGGCGCGACGGTGATCGTGCTCCCGATCCTCGTGCTGTTCCTCTCCCTGCAGCGCCACTTCGTCCAGGGCATCTCCACGACGGGCATGAAGTAGTCCGCCCCTATGAAAGGTGACCATTCACCCATGTCCGCAGACCCCCGTCTCCACGAGCTGTGCGCCGGCCTCACCCTGGAGGAGAAGGTCAGGCTCCTGACCGGCCGTGACTTCTGGTCGACCCACGGCCTGGAGCGGATCGGCCTGCGCCCGGTCGTGTTCTCCGACGGCCCGTCCGGCATCCGGGGCCAGGCGTGGGACGAACGCGACCCCTCGGTGAGCCTCCCCTGCGGGACCGCGCTGGCGGCGTCCTGGGACCGCGAGCTCGCGATGGCGTACGGCGCGGTGCTCGCGGGCGAGGCCCGGCGCAAGGGCGTGGACGTCGTGCTCGGGCCCACCATCAACATGCACCGCACCCCCGGCGGCGGCCGGAGTTTCGAGGCGTTCAGCGAGGATCCCGTGCTGACCGGCGACCTCGCCGCGGCCTACGTCGAGGGCATCCAGCGGCACGGCGTCGGCGCCACCCCCAAGCACTACCTGTGCAACGACTTCGAGACCGACCGCTACACCGTGGACGTGCGCGTCGACGAGCGGAGCCTGCGAGAGGTGTACCTGGCCGCCTTCGAGAAGTCGGTCACCCAGGCGGGCGCCTGGCTGGTGATGAGCTCCTACAACTCCGTCAACGGCGCCACGGCCAGCGAGAACGACCTGCTGGAGACGCCGCTCAACGACGAGTGGGGGTTCGACGGGGTGGTCGTCGGCGACTGGACCGGCGTACGCAGCCTGCGCAGCGCCCGCTTCTCCCAGGACCTGGTCATGCCAGGACCCGACGGGCCATGGGGCGAGGCCCTGGTGAAGGCCGTCGAGGCGGGCGAGATCGACGAGACGGTGGTGGACCGCAAGGTGCTGCGCCTGCTCGGCCTGGCCGCCCGGCTGGGCCGGCTCGACGGCTTCGCGCCGGCCGCCCCCCGGAGCGCGCCCCAGCTCGACCCGACCGGCTTCGCGCGCTCCGCGGCCGCGGCGGGATCGGTGCTGCTGGAGAACCGGGGCCTCCTGCCGGTCGACCCTGGCCGGGTGCGGCGGATCCTGGTGACCGGCCAGACCGCCCAGCGTCCCCTCGTCCAGGGCGGCGGCAGCGCCACCGTCGTGCCCGCGCACGTGATCACCCCGCTGGAGGGGGTCCGGGCGGCGTTCCCCGGCGCGCAGGTCGAGTACCGTCCCGGGCCGCTGGTGGAGAACGGGCTCGACTTCCTGCCGCCGAACCGGACCGCCAACCCGGTCACCGGAGGCGACGGGGTCCACGTCCGCTTCACCGACGCGGCCGGGACGGTGATCCACACCGAGGATCGCCACTCGACCAACCTGGTGTGGTTCGGCGGCGAGGCGCCGATCGAGGACACCGCCACCGTGGACTTCGCCACCGTCTACCGGCCCGAGACCAGCGGCCGGATCCGCTTCGGGGTCAGCTCCGTCGGCGCGGTACGGGTGGAGGCCGACGGCGTGGTGGTCTTCGACGAGGAGATCGAGCCCGTCGGCACCGATCTCGGCGCCGCCCTGCTGGCCGCCCCGGTGCGCGCCTTCGAGATCGAGGCCGTCGCGGGCGAGCCCGTCGAGCTGCGCCTGACGCACGCGCCGCGGCGCGGCGCCGAGGGCCTGCGGAACGCGCTGGGCTTCCGCTTCGGCCTGCTGCCGCCGGATCTGGACGACGACCGGCTCATCGCGGACGCGGTCACCGCCGCGGACGAGGCGGACCTGGTCGTGGTCGTCGTCGGCAGCAACAAGGAGCTGGAGGCCGAGGGCGAGGACCGGCGCACGCTGACCCTCCCCGGCCGCCAGGACGACCTGGTCACGGCCCTCGCCGCGGCCAACCCGGCCACGGTCGCGATCGTCAACTGCGGCGCCCCGATGCTGCTGCCCTGGGCCGGCGAGGTGGGAGCCGTGCTCCAGGTCTGGTTCGGCGGGCAGGAGATGGGCCACGCCGTCGGCGACCTGCTCACCGGTCGCGCCGAACCCGGGGGCCGCCTGCCCAGCACCTGGCCCGCGGCCGAAGGCGACGTGCCGATCCTCGCGATCGAGCCCGTCGACGGGCGAGTGGACTACCACGAGGGCGTGCACGTCGGCTACCGCAACTGGCTGCGGCTGGGCCGTACCCCGGGGTACCCGTTCGGCCACGGCCTGGGCTACACCACCTGGTCCCTGGACCGCATCCTGGCCCCCGCCGCCCTCTCCCCCGCGTCGGACGAGACGGTCACGGTGCGGGTCGGCGTCACCAACACCGGCGGCCGGGCCGGCAAGCAGGTCGTCCAGGTGTACGCCGAACGCGCCGGCAGTGCCGTGGACCGGCCGGCGATCTGGCTCGCCGGTTTCGCCTCCGTGCTGCTGGAGGCAGGGGAGAGCGCCGTCGTCGACGTCGTCGTCCCGATCCGGGCGTTCGCCCACTGGGACTCGGGCTGGCAGTATGAGCCGGGCGAGTTCGCGCTCACGGCCGGCTTCTCCAGCGCCGACCGGCGCCTGACGACGACCGTGCGCGTGGCCTGATCGGCGGCCTCGCGTGCGCAACGGAAGGACGCGGATGACCGGGCTCGATCTGAAGGGCATGCGCCTGGCGAACGCCGGGACGGTGCTCGGCGCGCTCTACGATCGCTCAGCCGCCACCCTCGCGGAGCTCACCGCGGTGACCGGGCTGTCCCGGCGCACCGTGGAGCTGATCCTGACCGAGCTGGAGGAGACGGGCTGGATCCGCACCCTGCCGCCGGAGCCGTCCGCCAACGGCCGGGGCCGCCCGGCCCGCCAGTTCGCCTTCCGCGCCGACGCCGGGGCGGTGGCCGGCATCGACATCGCGCACGACCGCTGCTCGGTGGCCGTCGCCGACCTGCGGGGCGCGGTGCTGGCCGACGCCGAACTACCGGTCGCCGGCGAGCCGGACCGCGACGAACGGCTGCGGCTCGCACACGAGGCGGTCCGCCGCGCCCTGGACGCGGCCGGGCTGCGCCACGACCAGATCGGCGCGGTCGGCGTGGCGACCCCGGGCAACGTCGATGACGCGGGCGCGATGGCCGCCGACCTGTCGATGCGCGGCTGGAAGGGCGTACGTCTCGGCGAGGTCTTCGCCGAGACGTTCCCCTGCCCGATCCACGTCGAGAACGACGCCAAGCTCGCGGTGCTGGCCGAGCTGTGGGAGGGCGCGACGCCCGACGCCGACCACGTGCTGTGGCTGATGCTCGAAGGCCGCTACAACGGCATGGGCATCGTCGCGGACGGCAAGCTCTACCGGGGCGTCGACGGAGCCGCGGGTGAGATCTTCTGGGCCAAGGCACTCGGTCTCGACGACCTGATGACCTCCCCGCTGATCGGGCTCGGCCGGCTGCAGCCGGACTCCCGCCGCGCCGAGGCGACGAAGATCCTGGCGCGGGCCCGGGCCGGCGACGCCGCCGCCCTGGCCGAGGTGGACCGCTTCGCCGCGATCCTCGCCCGCGCCCTGTCCGCCCTCGCCTGGACGCTGGCGCCGCGGCACATCGTCCTGGGCGGCTCGCTGACCTCGGCGTTCGGTGACCTGCTCGTCTCCACGGTCGACAAGTTCCTCACCGACATCCCCGCGTTCGTGGACGTACGGCGCTCGGCCCTGGGCGCCTCGGCGGCTCTGCGCGGCACCGTCCGCGCCGCCCTCGACCTCTTCGACTGCGCCGCCACCGCCCCGATCCGCCCCTGAAAACAGGAAAAACCGCCTAGCAAGCTAGACGGTTTCACCTGGGCTGTGCGCCGCCAGGGACTCGAACCCCGGACCCGCTGATTAAGAGTCAGCTGCTCTAACCAACTGAGCTAGCGGCGCTTGCAGAGAGGAATATACCGGTGATCCGCATCCTGGTCGAATCGGTAACAGGCGGGCCTGCCGGACCATCGGGCTAGAATAAAGTTCGGCCCCGGGCTCCGGCAGACAGGATCATCGATGTTCGACTCTCCCACCGATGTGACGGAGCGGCTCACCGCCGTGGATTACCTCTCCGACGACGCCATCTCCACCTCGGTGTTCCTGGCCGCGGCGCTGGGCAAGCCGCTGCTGGTCGAAGGCCCCGCGGGCGTGGGCAAGACGCAGCTCGCCAAGGCCGTGGCGATGGCGACCGGCGCCGAGCTGATCAGGCTGCAGTGTTACGAGGGGCTCGACGAGGCCAGGGCCCTGTACGAGTGGAACTACAAGAAGCAGCTGCTCAGGATCCAGGCCACCAGCGCGGACGACGACATCTTCTCCGAGGAGTTCCTGCTGGAGCGGCCGCTGCTGAAGGCGATCAGGGCCGCCGGCCCCACCGTGCTGCTCATCGACGAGACCGACAAGGCCGACGTCGAGGTCGAGGGGCTGCTGCTGGAGCTGCTGTCCGACTTCCAGATCACGATCCCCGAGCTGGGCACGATCGCCGCCACGCGCCGGCCGTACGTGGTGCTGACCTCCAACGCCACCCGCGAGCTGTCGGAGGCGCTCAAGCGGCGCTGCCTCTACCTGCATCTCGGATACCCCACGCCCGAGCGGGAGCGGGACATCGTGCTCAGCCAGGTGCCGGGCATCCGGGCCGACCTGGCCGAGCGGCTGGCCAGGACGGTGGCCACGCTGCGGGCGCTGGAGCTGAAGAAGGCGCCGTCGGTGGCCGAGACCGTCGACTGGGCCAACACGCTGCTGGCGCTCGGGCGCGACGACCTCGACGAGGCCACCGTGGCGGGCACGCTGGGCGTGGTGCTCAAGCACGCCTCCGACCAGGCGCGAGCGGTCAAGGAGCTGGGGCTGCCGGATGTCGCTGATCGATAGACATGTCGGGTTCGTGCGGGCGCTGCGCGAGGCCGGGATCCCGGTGTCGGTGGCCGAGGGGCTGGACGCCGCACACGCGCTGCGGGTGATCGAGCTGAGCGAGCGGGAGTCGCTGCGGGCCGCCTACGCGGCGACGCTGGTCAAGAAGCCCGCCTACCGGCCGGGGTTCGACGTGCTGTTCGACCTGTGGTTCCCGGCCTCGACGTCCGGCGTGCACGCCGAGCGGCCGATCGACCTGGGGGCGGCCCCGGTCGACGAGCTGCGCGACCACCTCGCCCGGCTGCTGACCGGCGGCACCGACCAGGAGCTGCGCGAGTTCGCCCAGGCCATGGTGGGGCGCTTCGGCCATCAGCCGGCCGCGACCCCCGGGCGGCAGAGCTGGTTCTCCTACAGTGTCATGCGCGCCCTGTCCCCCGAGACGCTGATGGCCCGCATCCTCCAGAACGTCCTCCAGGGCCAGGAGCGCGGCGGCCTGGCCGAGAAGAACGTCCGCAGGACGGTCTACGACAACACCCGGCGCTTCGAGGAGGCCGTGGCCACCGACGTGCGCCGCCGCATCGCCGAGGACTCGGGGATCGAGCGCATCGCCCGCTCCGCCGTCCGCCCTCCGCTCGACCAGATCGACTTCCTCCGCATCACCAAGGCGGATCTGGCCAGGCTGCGCCGCGAGGTCTACCCGCTGGCCAGGCGGCTGGCCACGCGCCTGACGATCAAGCAGCGCAGGGGCCGGCGCGGCCGCCTCGACTTCCGCAGGACCATGCGGGCCTCGCTGCAGAGCGGCGGCGTGCCGCTGACCACGCACTTCAGGCCGCCGCGGCCGCACAAGCCCGAGCTGGTCATCCTCTGCGACACCAGCGACTCGGTCTCGTCGTTCGCCCACTTCACGCTGCTGCTCACGTACGCGCTGAGGGAGCAGTTCACCAAGGTGCGGGCTTTCGGGTTCGTGGACACGGTGGACGAGATCACCAGGTTCTTCGTGCCGGGCGCCGACGTGGTCGAAGCCGTGACCAGGCTGACGAGCGAGGCCGACATGGTGCGCTTCGGGCGTACCAACTACGGGCACTCGCTGGAGCGCTTCGCCGAGCGTTACGGCGACGCCGTCGGGCCCAAGACCTCGCTGCTGATCCTGGGCGACGCCCGCTCCAACTACCAGCCGCCCGCCCTCGACGTGCTCAGGTCGCTCGTGGGCCGGTCGCGGCACGCGTACTGGCTCAATCCCGAGCCCACGGCGCAGTGGGACACGGGAGACTCGATCGCGAGCGAGTACGGCACGGTCGTGCCCATGCACGAGTGCCGCAACGTCGCCCAGCTCACCGCCTTCATCGAGACGCTGGCCTGAAGCCTCAGGCGCGGTGCAGTTCCCTGGCCGCGGTGCGGGTCAGCAGCTCGATCTGCTCGGCGTTGAGTACGACGTGCTCGGCCGACTTGATCAGCTTGGCCACCAGCCGCGGCTTGAGCAGCGTCAGCCCCTCGGCGACCACGACGCCGCCCTTGGGCAGCAGCCCGCAGTGGACGGCGAGCAACGGCGTGATCGTCACCGGGACGCGCGTCTCGCGGCTCAGCAGCTCGGCGAACGCCTCGGAGGCCTCCACCAGCGGTTTGGCCGTCTTGGTGCCGTACTTCTCGCCGAAGAACAGCCGGCCGGCGTAGCAGGCGATCTCGGTGTCGGGGCTCCAGGACTCGTTGTCGATGAGCCACACGCCGCCCGGGCCGATCACCAGGTGGTCGATCGACGCCTGGCCGCGGATGGCGCGGCCGTCGAGCACGCTGTAGCCGCGGCGGGCCAGGGACCTGCGCAGCAGCTTCCCGGTGATCGCCTCTCCCTTCCGGGCGCCGCGCCAGACGGCCGTCGCGTGGAAGGAACGCCAGTCGAGCAGCCAGTCACCGGCCGCCACGAGCCCGGCCAGGAGGATGCCGACCAGCGGCGCGGTGCCGCCGAGGTCGAACCTGAGGGCCAGCGCGACCCCGACCACGAACCCCACGGCGGCCTTGACGTACCGGGACTTGCGCCGGTTGCCGGCGTCCTCACGCCAGAACTTCTCGTACCACCACTGCGGAGAAGACCCTGTGTACTTCTCGTCTGGCTGCACGTAGATAGAGCCACCAGGCACGGCAATCTCCCCCAAACTAGATGTGATTTGCAGGATCTGCCACGCCGAAGATCCCTCGCCAGTCAAGGGATACCCGCTCCCTAACCAAGGCGAGCCTAAGGTGACGCAAATAGTACCCGCAAGACCAGCAAATGACCTCGACCGACCAGTCGGTATGCTAAAGCAGGTGACAAAGGGGGACATGTGAAAGAGGAACCGGTCAGACAGCGACTGCTCGCCGAGGCGACCCGCCTGTTCGCCGAGCGCGGCTTCGAAGGCACCTCCGTCCAGGAGATCGTCATGGCGGCCGGCGTCACCAAGGGCGCCATGTACCACTACTTCGACTCCAAGGACGACCTGCTGCACGAGATCTACGCCCGGGTGCTGCGCATGCAGATGGAGCGGCTGACGCGGATCGCCGCCGGCCCCGGCGACGTGCGGCGGCGCCTCTACCGGGCCGCGGCCGACGTCGTGGAGACCACGGCCGCGAACCTCGACGACTCCAAGATCTTCTTCAGATCGATGCACCTGCTCGCCCCGGAGACGCAGAAGAGCGTGCGCGCCGAGCGCCGCCGCTACCACGAGCGCTTCCGCGACCTCGTGGCCGAGGGCCAGCGCGAGGGCGTCTTCAGCGACCGGGTCCCGGCGGAGCTGGTCGTCGACTACTTCTTCGGCTCGGTGCACCACCTGGGCTCGTGGTTCCACGTGGACGGGCCGCTGACCGGCGCCCAGGTGGGCAGGCACTTCGCCGACCTGCTGCTCACCTCACTCGGGGCCGGGCACGTCGACGAGTGAGGCCAGCGCCGCGCGGTGGTCGCCGGGCGTGCCCAGCGCGATCTCCGAGGCCTTGGCGCGCTTGAGATAGAGATGTACGGGGTGCTCCCACGTCATCCCGATCCCTCCGTGGAGCTGCAGGGCCTCTTCGGCCGCGTGCACGGCCACGCCCGCGTTCCACGACTGGGCCACGGCCACGGCGACCCCCGAGCCGTCGGTCGCGGCGCTCCTGGCGGCGGCCCTGGCCCGTACGACGTCCAGCCACAGGTCGGCCAGCCGGTGCTTGATCGACTGGAAGGAGCCGATCGGCCGGGCGAACTGGTGGCGCTCCCTGACGTAGGCGAGCGTCGTGTCGAGGCACCACTCGGCCACCCCGAGCTGCTCGGACGCCAGCAGCCCCGCCCCGAACCGCAGCACGTCGGCCAGGTCGCACTCCCCCACGTCCCTGGCCTCGGTCCCGTCGAAGGTGACGGTCGCGACGGGCCTGGTCTGGTCGAGCGACGGCACGACCCTGACGACCGCACCCGCTTCCACGGCGTGCAGCCTGCCCTCGACGGGCACCAGCAGCACGTCGGCCACGTCGGCCCCGGCCACCCCCGCGACCGTCCCGGTCAGCCGCCCGTCCTCGAGCCGCACGGTCGCGCCCGGCCGGTACGGGGAGGCCGCGAACGGCACGACGAGGGCGGCGGTCTTCCTGCCCTCGGCCAGCTCCGCCAGCAGGGCGCCGCCGCCCCCTGGGCCGGTCGGCAGCAGCGCGCGGGTGGCCAGCACCGAGCTGGTGAAGAACGGCACCGGCGCCACTCCCCTGCCCAGCTCCTCCAGCACGACGGCCGCCTCGCTGGCCGACGCCCCGGCGCCGCCGTACTGCTCGGGGATGAGCAGCCCGGCCACCCCGATCTCGCCCGCCAGCGTCTTCCACAGGTCCAGGTCGTAGGGGTCGGACTCGATCCGCTTGAGCACGGCGGCGGGCGGGCAGCGGTCGGCGAGCAGCCCGCGCACCGCGGTCCGCAGCTCCTCCTCGACCTCGGAGTAGAGCAGCGTCATCGGGTCGCTCATCGCGGCAGGTCCTTCCAGGGCACGTCCTTGTCGACGCGGGGCTCTGAGGGCAGGCCGAGCACCCGTTCGGAGATGATGTTGCGCAGGATCTCGGACGTGCCGCCCTCGATCGAGTTGCCCTTGGCCCGCAGGTAGCGGTAGCCGGGGCCGCGACCGTAGAAGTCGACGTCCTCGGAGCGGCGGAAGGTCCAGTCGTCGTAGCCCAGGTCGCGCCCGAACTCCACCTCGAAGCCGGACAGCGCCTGGTTGAGCTTGGCGAACGACAGCTTCATGCCGGACCCCTCCGGCCCCGGCTGGCCGGCGGCGAGCTGCTCGCGCAGCCGTACCCCGGACAGGCGGGTGACCTCCGACTCCACCCAGAGCGACAGCAGCCGCTGGTGCAGCTCGTGGCTGCGCAGCTCGGGGTGGGCGCGCCAGGAGTCGACCACGACGCCGACCATGCCGCCGCCGCGCCGCACGGGAGCGCCGCCGATGGCCACGCGCTCGTTCATCAGCGTGGTCTGCGCGACCCGCCAGCCGTCGCCGACCTCGCCGAGCCGCAGGTCGTCGGGGAGCCGCACGCCGGTCAGGAACACCTCGTTGAACTCGGCCTCACCGGTGATCTGCCGCAGCGGCCGCACCTCGACGCCCGGCGCGTGCATGTCGCAGATGAAGTACGTCATGCCGCGGTGTTTCGGCACGTCCGGATCGGTACGGGTGACGAGGATGGCCCACCTGGCGTGATGGGCGCCGGACGTCCAGACCTTCTGTCCGTCGACGACCCATTCGTCCCCGTCCCTGATGGCGCGGGTCCCGAGCGTGGCCAGGTCGGATCCGGCGCCGGGCTCGCTGAAGAGCTGGCACCAGATCTCCTCGCCGGTCCACAGCGGCCGGAGGAAGCGGCGTTTCTGCTCCTCCGTCCCGAACGTCAGGATCGTCGGCGCCGCCATCCCCAGGCCGATGCCCTGGACGCCGACGTTGAGCTGCGGCGTACCGGCCAGCTCCCGCTCCACGACCTGCTGCAGCTCCCGTGACGCGCCCAGCCCGCCGAGCCCTTCGGGGAACCACACCCAGGCCAGCCCCGCGTCGAACCGCGCCCGCAGGAACTCCAGCCGGTCCCCCTCCGGGTCGTGCTCCGCGAGGAACGCCGCGACCCGCTCCTTGATCTCCGCCTCGTTCACATGTACCTCTTCAGCTCGCGATAGGCCAGGGACCGCTTGTGCACCTCGTCGGGGCCGTCCGCCAGGCGCAGCGACCGGGCGCCCGCCCAGAGCCCCGCCAGCGGGAAGTCCTGCGAGACGCCGCCCGCGCCGTGCACCTGGACGGCCTTGTCCAGGATCCACTCCACGGCGAGCGGGGTGGAGATCTTGATGGCCTGGATCTCGGTGTGCGCGCCCTGGTTGCCCACCGTGTCCATGAGCCAGGCGGTCTTGAGCACGAGCAGGCGCAACTGCTCGATCCTGATCCGGGACTCGGCGATCCAGTCCTGGACCACGCCCTGCTGGGCGACGGGCTTGCCGAACGTCGTCCTGGCCAGCGCCCGCCTGCACATGAGCTCGACGGCGCGCTCGGCCATGCCGATCAGGCGCATGCAGTGGTGGATGCGGCCGGGGCCGAGCCGGGCCTGGGCGATGGCGAAGCCGCCGCCCTCCTCGCCGATCAGGTTCTCGACGGGCACGCGTACGTCCTCGAACACGACCTCGGCGTGGCCGCCGTGGTCGGCGTCGGTGTAGCCGAATACGTGCATGCCGCGCTTGACGTGCAGCCCGGGGGTGTCGCGGGGCACCAGGATCATGCTCTGCTGGCGGTGCTTGGGCGCGTCCGGGTTCGTCTTGCCCATGACGATGAAGATCTTGCAGTTGGGGTTCATCGCGCCGGAGATGAACCACTTGCGGCCGTTGATGACGTACTCGCCGCCGTCCCGTGCGATGGAGGTGGCGATGTTCGTGGCGTCCGAGGAGGCCACGTCGGGCTCGGTCATCGCGAACGCGGAGCGGATCTCCCCGTCGAGCAGCGGCTGCAGCCACTCCTTGCGCTGCCACTCGCTGCCGAACATGGACAGGACCTCCATGTTCCCCGTGTCGGGGGCGGCGCAGTTGGTGGCCGTCGGGGCGATGGTGGGACTCCTGCCCATGATCTCCGCCAGCGGCGCGTACTGGAGGTTCGTCAGTCCGGCGCCGTGCTCGCCCGGGAGGAACAGATTCCACAGGCCGCGCTTCCTGGCCTCGTCCTTCAGGTCCTCCATGAGCGGCGGCGGGCTCCAGCCGCTGGTGGCGGCCTGCTCCTCGAAGGCGGGCTCGGCGGGATAGACGCATTCCTCCATGAAGTGGAGCAGTCGTTCGCGCAGGTCCTCGGTGACACTGTCAAAGGCGAAGTCCATGCCAGCGAGCGTACCGACCGGCCGGTATGAGTGTCGACAGGTGGTTCCCCACAAAGAGGTGCAGGTGGCCATAATCAGGACTTCACGGGCAGCCCTAGAGTTACCTGCCATGACCGCGAAGCTGCCCGCCCCCGTGGTGCTCGAGAACGGCGTCGTCCGGCTCGAACCACTCACCCTCGACCACGTTCCCGACCTGTTCGCCGCCTCCGGCGGTGACGAGGAGGTCTGGCGCTGGCTGCCCGCGACCGCGCCGCGTTCCGAGGAGGAGCTGGGGAAGGTCGCCCTCGGCCTGATGTCCGACGACAACCACGTCCCCTTCGCGGTGGTGCCCGAGGAGAGCGGCCGGGCCGTGGGCTGGACCACGTACTGCGACGTGCCCGGCTTCGACGAGAGCGTCGAGATCGGCTGGACGTGGTACGGCCGGTCGGTGTGGCGCACGGCCGTGAACACCGCCTGCAAGCTCCTGCTCATCGACCACGCCTTCGGGCTCGGCTACAACCGCGTCCTGCTCAAGACCGACCACCTCAACCTCCGATCGCAGAACGCCATCAAGCGCATCGGCGGGGTGCACGAGGGCACGCTGCGACGGCACCGCAAGCGGGCCGACGGCACCTGGCGCGACACGGTCTATTTCGGCATCCTCGAAGAGGAGTGGCCGCAGCACCGGGCCCGCTTGGACCGTTAAGGGGTGTATGACTGATCGGCTGGGGAGCTACTGGCTCGGCGCCCGGCTCGACGGCGGCGGACACGTCATCGTCCGCGAGGCCTACGACGAGTCGGGCATACGCCATGCGCTGGGGGTGCCCTGCCTGCCGGACGCCGAGGCCCGCGCCAGGCTCGCCACCGCCGCCTCGGCCGCCGGGCGCGTGCGATCGCTATCGGTCGCCAGGCTGACGGAGGCCTGCCTGGACGGCTCGCCGCCCTACCTGGTCAGCGAGTACGTCCCCGGCCCCACGCTGCGGCAGGTCGTGGACCGGCACGGCCCGTACACGGGCGACGCCCTCTACCGCCTGGCCACGGCCGTCGCCACGGCACTGGCGGCGGCCCACGAGGCGGGCGCGACCCACGGCTCCCTCACCCCCGACAAGGTCATCCTGGGCGCCGAAGGCCCCCGCCTGGTCGGCCTCGGCTGGAGCCCCGGCCACCCACCACCCCCAACCCCCGACACAAACCCCCACAAACCAGACACTCCCTCGCGGTCTCCCACCCCGACACCAGACACGGCCCCTCGGGACCCCACCCACACACCGCCGGTCAGGGACCCTCGGGACCCTCGGGACCCTCGGGACCCCACTCCGCACGCCCACATAGCGACCCCAGACCACCTCCACGAACCCACCCCGAACGCCGCCTTCGGACAGCCGAGTGCGGTGGAACCTTGGGGGCCGGCCTGGGATGTGCACGCCTGGGGCCGGCTGCTGATCTTCGCCGCCTACGGTTCGGACGAGCGATTAGGCCACGGCGAACGGCTGGACCGCCCGTTACGCGGGCTGGTGGCCGCCGCCCTGCAGCGAGATCCCGAACGCCGCCCGAGCGCCCGCCAGCTCCTGCTCTCCCTCCTCGACGCCCCGCAGTCCCAGCAGGGCCGCCTGCTACCCCCCGAGCCCGTCTCCGACCCGCCGTTGGGCGCCCGCGCCGAGGCCGTGTACGCGCAGCTCAGCCCGGCCGAACAGGACCTGGTGCCGGACGTCTTCCTCCGCCTGGTGGGCCTGGACTCCGACGGCTCCGACACCGTCGTCACCACCCCCAGAGCCGACCTGGTCGCCGGCCGCGCCACCGACGAGGTGACCTCGATCGACGGGGTGCTGGAGGCGTACGGAAAAGAGGGCCTCCTCACCCACGACCCACCACCAGAACCACACGACGGCGAGGAGCCGCCCCTGGCCGGGAGCAACTCGCTGGCGATCACGTACGCGGCGCTCCTACGAGCCTGGCCACGGCTGCACGAGTGGCTGGACGGCGAGCGCGACGGACTCGCCGTACACAGGGAGCTGGCACGGGCGACACGGCGGTGGGAGGCGAGCGGACGGCGGGAAGCGGCGCTGTTCCGAGGGGAGCCGCTGGACAGAGCGCTCGCATGGGCGGCCAGCGGCCGAAGGCGGGTGACGCTGAGCGCGGGAGAGCAGACGTTCCTCGACGCGGGGCTCTCCAGGGTACGCAGGAGATCGCGCAGACGCTGGACGGTCATGGCGGGGGTGCTGTCGGTGGTGGTGCTGCTCGCCCTGTGGCAGCGGGGCGCGGCCGACGGACGGCTGGACCAGGCGATGGCGAAGGTGGCGGCATCGCGGGCGGAGGCGCTGCGGCTCGCGGACCCGGTGACGGCCCGCAAGCTGAGCCTCGCCGCGTGGCGTCTGGCGCCGATCCCCGAGGCGCGGCGGGCGCTGACGTCGGCGGACTCGGCGGTGGACGTGTTCGCCGACCCGTACGCGGGCCCACGCTCCCTCCACGCCATCAGCGACGACGGCTCCCGCCTGGCCGCGCTCAACGAGGGAACCCTGCGGGTGTACGACATCCCCACCCGCCGCCAACTCACCCAAACAGCCGGCCCGGTCCAGAGCGTACGCGCCATGGCCTGGTCCCCCGACGGCCACACGCTGGCCCTCGTCGGCGTCGACCGTTCCTACCTCTGGGACACCGCCTCCGGCAACGGCATCGGACCCCCCTTCGGCCGAGGCCTGGGCGCCCCCGGAGAACAATCAGCATGGTTCAGCCCGGGCGGCGGCCTGCTGTTCGCGGCGGCCCGGCTGTCGGGCGAGCGCTGGGCGTGGGACTTGAGGGCCCGACGGGCCACGTTCGCGGGCGAGTACGCGGTGGTGGGCCCTGGGGATCGGGTGGCCCTGGTCTTCGCCGGCAAACGCTCAGAAATCCGCCACCGCACCCCCCAACCACCCCGCCCACCGAACTCACCACCACCCCAGACGCCAGCCCCCCGGCCATCACACGCACGAGGCGAGGATCAGGCAATGCGCGCACCGGATCCGGAACAGCCCCTCACCCCATCCCCGGAGTCCGCATCCTCACCATTGCGGCGGCCACCACCAATACCGTGGCAAAAACCCTCACCCGCACCGTGGCTGGACCGGATGCCATGGGAGTACACAACGTTCGCCCCCGACGGCGAGCGAGTGGCGATCGCCGAGGAGAACGGCATCCAGATCTACGACCTCGACGGAGTACCCACACGATCCACCCGGCTGCGCCCCTCGCCAGGCCATCTGCGCTTCAGCCCGGACGGACAGCTGCTCGTCAGCACAGACAGCGACCGAGTCCGGGTCTGGCGGGTCCACGACGGCAACGGCGCGCCGGTGGCCGACCGGGCAGTGCCCACAACCGGCGTCGACCGAGCGGTCCAGGCCACGTTCACCGGCGACGGACGAAGCGTGCGGGTCCTGGCAGGACGCGGAACCGTCCTGACCATCGAGCTGGAACACGGGCCCACACCTCGGGATCACGCAGCGTACATCTGCTCCCACTACGGCGCCCTCTCCCCGCAGGAGTGGTCCCAGCACCTGCCCGAACTACCGCACCGCAACACCTGCTGACCACCCAGGCCGCCGCGGCTTACCCAAGCCCCCAAACCAAGCGATACCCCAAAGCCCAGCTAACCGCCGAACCCAGCCACCACCACCCCTCGCAGCCCCCACCCACCACCAACCGTCCCAACCGCAACCACCGCCGACCGTCCCAACCTCAACCACCGCCGCCCAACGAAAGCCCAGCCGTCATCGCCCATCCCAACCCCAGCCACCACCGACCGTCCCAACCCCACCCACCGCCGAACCCCGCGACCCCAGCCATCTCCACCCACCGCAACCCCAGCCACCACCGCCCATCGCAACCCCCAACCGCCATTGCCCATCGAGAGCCTAGCCACCGCTGGCTGCCGACATCCCAGTCACTACCAACCACCGAAACCCAGCCAGTCCCGCCCACCGGCGACGGCCGAGACTCCCCCATCTCCCACGCCCCAAGCCCAGGGACGTAAGGATCCCTGGGGGAGTCAGCGAAGCATGCCGGCTCAGCGAAGCATGCCGGCAAGGAGGTCGCGCATGGCCTCGATGAGCTCGTCCAGGGTGGGTGTGGCGCCCGCGCCCGCAATGGCGTCGAACATCAGGCCCTCTCCGAACGCCACCAACTGACGCGCATGTCGCACCGGGTCCCGTGAGCCCAGAGCGGTCAACAGCGCGACGGCGGGGTCACGGAAACCCCGGCCGGCCTCGTCGTAGATCTTGCGCAGCTCCGGCCGCCGAGTCGCCTCCAGGGCCAGCTCGTAGCGGGCCAACGTGCGCCGCCGATCCATCAACTGGATGTGCAGCGCCTCCGCCATGACACCCGGCAGGTCCGACAGTTCGAACGAGTCGCTCTCGTACGCCAGGGCCAAAGCCCGCATCTCCAGCTCCGTCAGCCTGGACAGCGTCAACTCCAGCAAGGCAGCGCGGGTGCGGGCCAGGTTGGACGTGGAACCGGGGGGCAGGCCGGCAGCCTCGTCGACGGCCCGGTGAGTGAGGCCGCGCATACCCCGTTCGGCCAGCAAGGTGATCGCCGTGTCCGCGACGATCTCTGAGCGCTTCACGGAACCCGATACTACAGCGGTAGTACGCCCCGAACTACAGGCGTAGTATGGTGAAACTACAGGCGTAGTGACGACGATGGAGCATGAGATGCCCAGAGCTGTGGTGATCGGTGGCGGGATCGGCGGGTTGACCAGCGGGATCGCGTTAAGCCGCCGAGGATGGGACGTGACCGTGCTGGAGCGGACCGCGAAAATCGATCCCGTCGGCTCGGGGCTCGCCATCGCGGCCAACGCCCTCAAAGCGCTCGACACGCTCGACCTCGGCGATCCCGTCCGCAAGCTCTCCAGGTTGCAGGGACAAGCGGGGATACGGCGGCGGGACGGGCGCTGGCTCGTGCACACCACGACGGAAGCCGCCGACACCCGTTACGGGGATTCGGCGGTGGTCATGCTGCGGGCGACGTTGATGGACGTGCTCGTGGATGCGCTGGGGGCCGACCGGTTGCGGCTGGGCACCACGGTCACCGGGGTGGACGCCGAGGGCGGCGTGGTGCGTACGGATGACGGCGATCTTGCGGCCGACCTGATCGTGGCCGCCGACGGCATCCACTCGAAGACCCGGCAGGCGCTCTTCCCTGAGCACCCCGGTCCGACGTACGCAGGGGTGACGGCCTGGCGCGGCCTCATCCCACGGGGGAATCTCACGATCTCGGGCTCGGAGACCTGGGGCAGGGGGCTCGTGTTCGGCATCACCCCGGTAG
The DNA here is from genome assembly GCF_040605375.1 of Nonomuraea sp. NPDC005650. Lineage (NCBI taxonomy): Bacteria > Bacillati > Actinomycetota > Actinomycetes > Streptosporangiales > Streptosporangiaceae > Nonomuraea > Nonomuraea sp. NPDC005650. The sequence continues at coordinate 70,053 of NZ_JBEXCR010000024.1, read as the reverse complement.
CCGACGACATCGTGTACGTGTACGCGACCGACGTGCTACCTGCGGGGACCGTGCTCGGGGACGAGTTGGAGGAGCTGAGGCGGAGGTTCGGGGACTGGCACGAGCCGATTCCCACCCTGCTGCGGGCGGCCGATCCCGCGAAGATCATCCGAAACGACATCCACCACCTCCGCACCCCGCTGCCCGCGTACCACAGGGGGAAGGTGGCGCTGGTGGGCGACGCCGCACACGCGATGACCCCGAACCTCGGCCAGGGGGCCTGCCAGGCAATCGAGGACGCAGTCACCCTCGCCCACGTCACCGACACCAGCCGCGGCGGCGGCGGTGGCGGTGGCGGTGGCGGTGGCGGTGGCGGCGGCGGTGGCGGCGGTGGCGGTGGCGGTGGCAACGGCGCTGGGCACGGCACCGGCACAGGCACCGATGGCAGCAAGGGCGGCCGCGGCGGCAACAGCACCGACGGCGGCAACGGTACCCGCAGCGGCAGCGGGATCGACCTCGCCGCCTACACCGCCGCCCGCCTGGAGCGCACGACGGAGGTAGTTCGTCGGTCGATGTCCATCTGCAAGGTGACCCAGCTCCGCAATCCGGTGGCGGTGTGGGCGCGGGACTTCGGGATGTCACTGGCGGCCAGGCTGAGTCCGGACCTGATGCTGCGGTCCATGGACGATCTCCTTGGCTGGCAACCTCCGACGGCATCTGGGAGCGGTGAGCACGGCCCAACCCCTCACGCGTAACGCCCGGCCTTTGGAAGGCGGGGACGAACTGGTCGGCCCGGAGATCGCCGCAGCTGAGGGCAGGGACGAACTGCCTGGCCTGGCGACCATCCCGTGGAGGCGAGGCGCAACCTGGCCAACCCGGAGGCCGCCATAGCTGGAGGGCGGGAGCGAACTACCTGGCCCGTAACCACCGTGACTGAGGGCGAGGCGCAACCTGGCTGACCCGGAGATCGCCGTAGCTGAAAGGCGGGAGCGAGTTGGGCGGCCTGGGGGGTGTTGTGGCCGGGGAGGTCAGTTGGCCTTGGAGGTTGCGGAGACGGGCTGCGGGGACGGGTTCGGCTGCGTTGAGGTGGGGCGGGAGTGGTCGGGGGCGAGGCGGCCCAGGGTGATCGTGCCGCCGATGGTGAGCGCGCTGGCCAGGATGGCGGGGATGGCGGTGGAGGGGCTGGCCGGCAGGGGTTCGCCGAGGAGGATCACGCCGGCGAGGACCGAGGTGATGGGGTCGATGACCTGTACGCCGGCGTACGCGATGCCGAAGTAGCCGACCGCGTACGAGCGCTGCAACAGCACCACCGCGCAGACCAGCAGCACCGGCACAGCGAGAGTGAACCAGTGCACCAGCCGGCCCCAGTCCCCCTGCATGCCGCCCCCGACGACCCGGACGAACGTCGACACGCTCGCCGTCACCACACCCGCGCCCACGGACAGCAGCAACGCCCTGCTCGGCCCGTGCACGCGCGTCGCGATCAGCTGTGTCACCAGGACGATCACGCCGACCACGGCCAGGAACACGAGCGCGGCGACGTCGCTCAGTCTGGGCGTCACGTTGTGCGATGGCACCAGGAGCATGAGCCAGAGCAGGCCCACGGCCACCGCGATCGAACCGAAGATCTCCGCTCGGTACGGCTTGCGCCCGTACATGAACGCGGCCAAGGGCACGGCGAACACCAGCGTGGCGACGCTGATCGGCTGGACGGCGATCAACGGGGCGAAGCTCAGCGCCACGGCGTGCAAGCAGGCGCCTGTGAAGCCGATGACGCCGCCGATCCACCAGCGAGGACGCCTGACCAGCCTGAGCGAGGCACCCTCGGCCACTGCCTCGTACTGTTGCAGGGCCGCGCCGAGCGCATATCCAAGCGCTCCTGCCAGGGCGATTATCAGGCCGAGCCAGGTCATCGGCGCCTGCGCAGGGGCATGGATCCTTCCAAGAGCATTGCTCTAGCTTATGAGGGAACCAAAGCTAGCGAATCATACTTTTGGTGGATCGTTCGGGCAGAGATTGTCCTGGCCTGGACATATATGTGACCTGAGGTTGCACGTTTGTGGCGCCTCGCGGGCCGGGCGGTCGGCCTCGCCGCCCCGTTGGTGGGTTGGCTTCCGGGTGGGATGCATTGACGCCCGTGGTCGCGGCATCCCGAGGTGGTGGCATCCCGAGGTGGTGGCATCCCAAGGTGGTGGCATCCCAAGGTGGTGGGTGCCCGTGTCCGTGGCGGTGCTGGTGCTAGTGCCGCCTCGCGGCCATGCCTCCCTACGGGCGGTGGCATCACAAGGTGGCCTTCAGGCGGCACGTTCCCGTCCAGGAAGGTGGTGATGGCGCACGGTGGCGGGATCAAGGCGGCGGGCTCGAAGTGGCGCAAGAGGGGCGAGCAGGGCCGTGCCAAGTGCTGGCCGTGCCGGGCAGTGGCCGTGCCGGGCAGGGTGGTGGCGGCCGGGCAGGGTGGTGGCGGCCGGGCAGGACGAACGGCGAGCTTCGCCGGACGTCGGGGTGAGGGGGCGTCATGGCGAGAGGGTCGTTACGCCTGGCAGGCCGCCATGCTCAGAACGCGCCGTCATGGCCGGGCAGGTCGTCTCCGGGGTGCTTGGGTCGCGCGGCGGCAGAGTGCCGTCGCGCGACCAGGGTGCCCATGAGCGGTCGGGGTGCCCATGTGCGGTCGGGAAGGTCAGGAATGGTCAGGGTGGTCGGGAGCAGTCGGAGCGGTCGGGAAGCGGCTGCGGTGGTCGGGAGCGGACCGAGGCCACGAACGGCCGAGGTCAGGAGCGGTCGGGGTCAGGAGCGGTCGGGGTCAGGAGCGGTCGGGGTCAGGAGCGGTCGGGGCAGACGCAGAACAGGTGGCCGGCTGGGTCCTGGAGGACGAGCCAGCGGACGCCGTCCTCCGTGACCCCCGGCTGGAACTCCGGCTTGGTGGCTCCCAGCGCGACATACTCCTCCGCCGCCTTCTCCACGTCCGGCACCCGGAAGTCCAGGTGGAACTGCTTGTCCGAGCTCGGCCACGTCACCGGCTTGCGGTCGGGGATCCGGCCGAAGTAGATGCTGGTGGTGCCGTTCCCCACGGCCGCGTACTCGTCCTCCGCGTACTGGATCTCCCATCCGGTGATCTCGTGGTAGAACTCGGCAAGCTTCTTGGGCTCCGCGCAGTCGAGGGTGACCGCCAGGAGCTTCGCCTTCATCGTCATGAATCCAGCGTTCCAGCCGTACCTGTCACCTTCTGTCAGGTACGGCGAGCGGAAGCAAACTAGCCGCGCCGGGTGGCGGCCGTGACGCGCTTGAGGATGCGGTCCCACTCCGTGCCGAACGGGTTGTCCTGCACCAGGTACGTCCACGTGGCCGTCGGCCGCTTCAGGTCCGGCTCGGGGGCCTCGAAGGACTCCAGCGAGCGCCGTTCCACCTCCGCCAGCAGCGACTTGTACTCCGCCACCGCCTCCCGGTGGAACTCGTCGATGGGGCTCATCCGGCCCAGCGCCCGCAGGTGGATGCCCTCGCGGAGGTCCGTCAGGAACGCCAGGTGCTCGGTCCAGCAGCGGTCGATGGCGTGCAGGACGATCTGGCGGGCGGTCTCGTCCCTGGTGTCCTCGGGCAGGGCCTCCCAGCGTTCGGGGTCGGCCGTGGACAGGGCCTTGGAGGCGGAGTCGCCGTGCAGGACCTTGTCGCGCCACTCCAGGATGAGCTCGCGCTGGTGCTCCAGGAGGCGGGTGTAGCGCCACGTGTTGCGGTGGATCTCCAGGTTGACGCCCTCGGCGACGCGCTGGGCGTGGCCGACGAGGTACGCGCCGCGCCGGTGACGGACGATGCCGTCGGCGTCGGCGGCGGGCGGTCGCTCGTCCGAGACGAACTGCGTGATCAGGTCGTCCTGCGTGCTGACGAAGAAGACCGAGCCGCCCGGGTCGCCCTGGCGGCCGGCGCGCCCCCGGAGCTGGTCGTCGAGGCGGCTGCTGGCGTGACGGCCCGAGCCGATCACGTACAGGCCGCCCAGCTCGGCGACGCCCTCCCCGAGGCGGATGTCGGTGCCGCGCCCGGCCATCTGGGTGGAGACGGTGATGGCGTCGCGCTCCCCCGCCTTGGCGATGATCGCGGCCTCTTCCGCGTCGTTCTTGGCGTTGAGCACGACCGGCTCCATGTCGCGGCGCTGGAGGAGCTTGGCGAGGTTCTCCGACTCGGCGACGTCAAGCGTGCCGATGAGGATCGGCCGGCCCGTGGCGTGGATCTCCTGGATCTCCTCCACCAGGGCGGCGTCCTTGTCGGGGACGGTCGGGTAGATGCGGTCGGGTTCGTCCTCGCGCACGCAGGGGCGGTTGGGCGGGATGACCGCGACCTTGAGGCCGTAGAACTCGCCGAGCTGCTCGCTGACCGCCACCGCCGTGCCCGTCATGCCGCAGATCTCCGGGTAGCGGCGGATCAGGCCCTGAACGGTGATCGAGTCGAGGATCTCGCCCTTCTCGCTCGGCGGCAGCGCCTCCTTGGCCTCGACGGCCGCCTGCAGGCCGTCGGGCCAGCGCTGGAGCAGCGCCACCCGGCCGCGCGAGGGGTTGATCAGCTGAACCTTGCCGTCGCGCACGATGTAGTCGACGTCGCGGGCGAGCAGCACGTGGGCGTGCAGGGCCAGGTTGAGCTCGATGAGCGTGCCGGGCTCGTGCTCGTCGTAGAGCTCGACGCCGAGAAGGTTCTCGACGCTGTCGGCGCCCTTGGGGGTGAGGTAGACGTTGCGAGCCTGCTCGTCCATCTCGTAGTGGTAGCCGCGTACGAGCTGCCGGACCAGCGCCGCCATCTCCGGCACCGCGTTGCCGGGGTCGGTGGACCCGGCCATCACGAGCGGCACGCGGGCCTCGTCGACCAGCACGGAGTCGGCCTCGTCGATCAGGGCGACCTCGGGCGCGGGCACGATGATCTCGCCGGCCTCCGTGCGGAGCCGGTCGCGCAGCACGTCGAACCCGATCTCGCTGACGGGCCCGTACGTGACGTCCTTCGCGTACGCCTCGCGCCGCTCCTCCGGCGTGGAGTTCTGGCCGATCCAGCCCACGGTGACGCCGAGCGCCTCGTAGAACGGCCCCATCCACTCGGCGTCACGCCTGGCCAGATAGTCGTTGACCGAGATCACGTGAACATGCTTGCCCTGCAACGCGTAACCCGCCGCCGCCATGGCGCCGGACAACGTCTTGCCCTCGCCGGTGGCCATCTCGGCGACCTTCCCGTCGAGGAGGGCAAGCGTGCCGAGCAACTGCACGTCGTACGGGCGCAGGCCCAGCGTCCTGTCGGCGGCCTCGCGCGCGACGGCACAGAACTCGGCCAGATCGTCCATCTTCGGCTCGGGCAGCTCGTCGAGCTTCCCCAGCCGCTCGGCGCGGTCTTCCGCTGCCTTGACAATCTTCTGATAAGGGCTCAGGGGCACCCCGCCTGGACGATCCAGGAGGTTCCTGAGAATTCCCTTTATTGAGGCCACAGTTCCTCCAACGCACGCTTCGCCGACACCGTTCCCTCTTACAAGGGAGGGGAGCGGAGCGACGTTACGGCTAGCGCCGCCGTACCGGACATTAGCTCATCCGGGGCGCTCTCCCGCCACATCTCTTCTGCCCGAGTCACCCGGATTCAGCCCGTACGGCGAGGACTGTGACGGCGGCCAGCAGCAACGCGCACCCCGACCAGGCGAGAGGTGTGAGCTGCTCCCCGAACAGCGCCACACCGAGCAGCGCCGCACCCACCGCCTCGGCGAGCGAGATGATCGACACCGTGGTGGCGCGCAGCGCGGTCAGGGCGCGGAAGAACAGGCCGTACGCGAGCGCGGTCGGCACCGCGCCCAGATAGAGCAGCAGCGCGACGGATGACAGGCTCACGTTCGGCACCACCCCTTCCACCAGCGCGAACGGCGCCAGGCACATCGCCCCGACCACGAACCCGCCGATCGCCACGCCCTGCGCGTCGTCGTCCCCGTTCCGCCGGGAGAGGATCGTGACCCCGGCGTATCCGGCGGCCGAGAGCAGGGCGAGGCCGATGCCCGCGATGGAGGACGTCTGGGACCGCAGCGCGGTCTCGCCGGTGAGCAGGACGAGCCCGGCCAGGGAGGTGACGAGGGCAGCGAGCGCGACGCGACCGAGTGGCTCACGGAGCAGGAAACGGCTGCCCAGGGCGGTGAAGACGGGGGTGGCGCCCATGGTCACCACGGTCGCGATCGCCACGCCGGAGTGGGCGATCGCGCCGAAGTACGCGGCCTGGTAGACGGCCATTCCGGCGCCGATCAGCAGGACCCGCCCGTTGAGCACGGCGGGCCTGCGGGTGAGGACGAGGAGGAAGGCGGCACCGAGGAGGTAGCGCCACAGGGAGACGCCGACGGGGCCGAGGCCGCCGGACTCGAAGAGCAGCGAACCGGCGGCGCCGCCCGTGCCCCAGGCGGTCGCGGCCACGGACACGTAGAAGGCGCCCCGCCGGGCGGAGACATGGGTCATGACAGGAGTGCTCCGGATGGAGTGGTTGGAATGGGCCCGGTGTGCGGGCAGCAACCACCCCCGGATCGGTCAGACCCGGAATCTCAGGGAATGCCGCCCGCTAGAGGGCGGGGGGCGGGGAGCAGATCAAACGTCGATGCACCCGGTCACTTTAGCGCGCAGGTGACCCGCCGCACTTCGGCCGCTGTCCTTTGAAGGCGCGGTCGTTGAGGGGGCGGTCGTTGAGGGGGCAGCCGTTAAAGGGGTGGGGTGGGACAGGCGGGGCTAGGGTTTGCGGGCTACGCCACCCAGCAGGAGTTGTTCCCAGGTGGCCAGCGGGCCGGGGAGGCGCTCGTCCGGGTGCCATTCGGGGAAGTGCACCACCCCGGGCTCCACCAGCACGAGCCCGTCGAAGTACGCCGCGATCACGTCCCGGTCGCGGAAGTACCCGGTGCCCATGGTGACGTGGAGCATGGCCTCCAGGGCCTGGGCCTGGGGGTTGGTCGAGGACATCATGTTGGAGGCGGCGAGGTGGCTGCCGCTCGGCATCGCCGACATGTACCGCCGGACCAGCTCGTGCGGGTCGTCCTGGTCCGGCAGCAGGTGCAGGACGCCGATGATCAGGATCGCCGTGGGCTGGGCCGGGTCGATCAGGCGGCGCACCGACGGGTGGCCGAGCACGCCGTCCACGTCGCGGACGTCGGCGGTGATGGCGTCGGCGTACGGGTTGCCGTTCAGGATGGCGCGGGCGTGCGGCTCGACCATGGGGTCGTTGTCGACGTACACCACCCTGGTCCTGGGGTCGGCGAAGTGGGCCACCTCGTGCGTGTTCTCCACCGTGGGCAGTCCGGCGCCCAGGTCGATGATCTGCCTGATCCCGGCCTCGCGGATCAGGTAGTCCACGACCCTGCCGATGAAGGCGCGGTTGCACCAGACGAGGTCCACCACCTCGGGCACGGTGTCCCTCAGCTTGCGGGCCACCGAGCGGTCGGCGGCGAAGTTCTCCATGCCGCCGAGCAGCGCGTCGTGCACACGGGCCACGCTGGGCTGTGACGGGTCGACTCCGGGAGGAGCCCACTCGTACTCTCCGCTGTGACCCAAACCTGCCGCCCCCTTTGCCTGCTTTGACCCGGATCGTAGTCGCAGTTGGCGGCTTAACGGGAAGAACGCGTCAGATTACCGGACGCCCCGCGACGATCACACCCAGTGACGGGGCCACCGGCCGGCCGGACAGCAGGCGCTTGAACCTGGGCGCCAGCGGCCGCTCCACGAACCTGTGCACCAGGTACGCGGCCCCGCACATGACCACGACGATCACGACCAGGAGCACGTACTTGTTCAGCGCGTCCCCCAGCCGGTTGAAGGCGATGAACCCGATGTGCGCGTGCAGCAGGTAGAGCGGGTACGTGAGCGCGCCGGCCGTCACCAGCCACGGCCGGGCCAGCACGCGGGTGGCGCGCAACGCCACGAGCGTCATGACCAGGAAGACGAGCACGACCACGGCGGTGATCACCGTGTGTGAGTACGACACCGCGTATCGCGAGCCGACGGCGTCGGCGTACCCGATGGCCCGGTAGACCGCGTTGCCCAGGCAGATCGGCACCAGCAGCGCGATCTGGAGGTTCAGCCCGAACTTGTAGAGCATGAACAGGGCCATCCCGGCGATGAAGTAGTGGGAGAACTCCGACTGCACGATCAGGTCGGCGAACCCGGGCAGCAGCCCCGTCTCCACCGCGAACGTCAGCCCCAGCCAGCCCCACAGCCCCGCCATGACCCTGCCGCGCGTCATCCCGATCCAGGTGAGCGCCAGGATGAGGAAGTAGAACCGCATCTCGGCCCAGAGCGTCCAGTACACGACATCCACGTTCGCGACGTCCGGCACCGCCTGGAACATCGTCAGGTTCGCCAGCACCTGCGGCAGCGTCACCTGGAACAGCCCCTGCCCCAGCGTCACGGTGACCAGGGCGGTGACCACGATGCCCACCCAGTACGCGGGGTAGAGCCGCACGGCCCGCGACACCAGGAACGAGCGCGGACTCCTGCCCCACGCGCTCATCAGCACCACGAACCCGCTGATCAGGAAGAAGAGGTCCACGCCCAGGTATCCGTACTTGGACCAGGAGCTCTCGGCGGCGAAGGCCACCGGGCTCGTGCCGCCGGCCCAGCCGGAGAACGTGAAGTGGAAGAGCACGACGCAGAGCGCCGCCAGCAGCCGTAGGCCGTCGATCTCATAAAGCCGGTCTGAGCTGGTTCGCATGGGTTCCGCCCCCTCCTGTCATGGAGAGGGTGCGCCCGGCCGCTTGCCGCCCGCCTGCAGGCAAGTGCTTTGCAAGACGTTTAACCGGACGTGCCCGGGTAGCTGGAGGCGTGCCCGAGAAAGACGGAAGAAGAGAGGGCCGAGTACCGGACGCGGCTAGGGGACTACTACGGCCGGTTCATCGGATGACCTTCCGTGCCGCAACAGGAGGGCCGCACCCCACCGGGGTGCGGCCCTCCGCCTGTCTGCCGGCCACTGTCTTACGGCCACTTCGGGTCGCCCTTCGGCTCGATCGGGCCCTGCAGCACGTCCAGCCGCTCCAGGAGCGTGATGAACGTCATCGCGTACGGCGAGTCCTGGAGCACGGCGGCCACCCGCGGCCAGTCGACCTGCTCGCGCAGCGCGCGCACCTGGGCCAGCAGCGCCCCGTAGTCGCAGGCGTGCTCCGACAGCGGCAGCAGCCACGAGATGACCAGGTCGGTGGCCTCCAGCACGGGCACGATCACCGCGGACGCCTTCAGCGGCTCGGCCCGGTCCAGCAGCGCGTCGGTGATCGGCTGGTCGGACACCCGGTAGATCAGGTCCACCAGCCGCCCCTCGTCGTACGCCTTGACCAGCCAGTCCTCCGGCGGCTTGGCCGTCTGGAAGCCGAGCCCGCGCAGGGCCTCCAGCGCGGTCGGCACATCGTGCTCCGTGAGCATGAAGTCCACGTCGTGCAACGACGGAGCGGCGCCTCTCGCGTACGCTGCGCACCCGCCGGCCAGGGCGAATTTGACCCCGGCGTCCTTCAGCCCTGAGCTGGCACGCTTGAGCGTGTCCAGGATGGCGTCGGTGACAGCGTGGCCGTGGCTCGTCATGAGTTCGGGCTACCCAAACAATCGTCAACTAGGCGTTGAATATCGGGGTCACTTGCCCATCGGCGATGGAAAAAACATGTTATGCGAATCCCCACGAGGGCAGAGAGAAGCCCATGGCTACTTTACTCTGGATCATCGCGGTAATTCTCGTCGTCTCCGGGATCTACGTGATCCTGGCCAGACGCGACCTCCTCTGGGGAATCGTGCTCATCATCCTCGGCTTCCTGGTCGGACCCGGCGGAGTAAGCATCTTCAACGTGTAAGTCCGGCGCTCCCCAGGGCATGGGGAGCGGGTGAACAAATATCCGCCGTTGAGCCGCTTCGAAACCAGCGCGGCATCGGCGAGAGTACGTGAACAACTGGCGCGGCTGCGGCATCACAGGCGCTCCGAAGCCATACTCGACGAGGCCACGGCCCGGCTGGCGACCGAGCTCAACATCCGCCCCGGCGAGGCCGCCGAGCAGCTCGCCAGAATGGCGCACCACAGCGGGCTCGACCCGGTCGAGGTCGCCAAGGGCATCGAGCGTCCGCCGGAGGAACCGGTGCGGGCGCTCGAAGTGCCCGCCTCGGTGCGCGGGATGCTGGAGGCGGTCCACGCCTCGGCCCTTTACCTGACCCCCGTCAAAGACTCGCTGGGCCGCGTCGTGGACTTCCGCATCCTGGCGGCCAACCGGCATGCCAGGACCGTGACCGGGCGCCCCGCCGGCGAGCTGGCCGGATGCCGGCTCCTGGCGGTCACCCCGGGCGTGGCCAGTTCGGGGCTGCTCGACGACTACATCGCCGTGTACGAGACCGGCGTGTCGGTGCACCGCGAGCCGCTCGAATACGTCGAGGTGCTGGACTACCTGCTCTGCCCCGCCACGCTGAGCGTGCGCGCGTCCCGCGTGGACGACGGGCTGCTGGTGACCTGGCGGATGCTCGACGACGAGGAACTGCTGGTCTCCGGCTGGGAACGCGCCCAGCGCCTGGCCGAGCTGGGCTGGGGCGAGTGGAACCTGGCCACGGAGCGCACGCTCTGGACACCCGAGATGTACGAGATGTTCGGCCGCGACCGCGACGACGGGCCGATGTCCCTCGAAGAGCTGCCCTCCATCGTCGTGCCCGAGGACCTGCCGATCGTCGAGGACATGATCCACTCCCTGCTGGAGTTCAGGGAGGCGGTGGAGACCGAGTTCAGGATCCAGCACCGGCACGGGGTGCGGCATCTCAGCGTGTTCAGCGAGCCGATCCTCGACACCGACGGCCTGCCGGTCAAGGTGCGCTGCCTGGCCCAGGACGTGACCAAGAACCGGCGCAGGGAACGGGCCCTGGCGGTGGCGCACGAGCAGGCCCACTGGCAGCGCCAGCGGGCCGAGGAGGAGCACCGGATCACCGTCCAGCTGCAGAACACGATCATGCCGATGCGCCGCGGCCTCATCCACCTGCCCCAGCTGACCGTCGGCGTACGCTACCTGCCCGGCGAGGAGCTCGCCCGGCTCGGCGGCGACTGGTTCAAGGCCCGCCTCATCCCCGACGGCCGGGTGCTGCTGGCGATCGGCGACGCCATGGGCCACGGGCTGACCGCGGCCAGCATCATGCTCCAGATGCGCTCGGGGCTGGGCGGGCTGGCGTACACGGGGGCGGACGCGGGCCGGCTCACCACCTGGCTCAACGACCTCATCGTGCACGCCGGCGAGGCCGTCACGGTGACGGGCACGACGATCGTCGGCCACTTCGACCCGAAGACCCGCGTCTACGCCTGGACGAACGCGGGACACCCCGCTCCCGTGCTGATCAGGGGCGGGAACGCCGCACTGGTCGAGGGGGTGTCGGGGATGATGCTGGGGGCGTTCGACGCGACCGAGTACGGCCTGACCACCACGCAGCTGGAGCCCGGCGACGTCCTGCTGCTCTACACCGACGGGATCGTCGAGCGCCGCGGGCTGGACCTGGAGACCGGCATGAACGCGCTGGTCAAGGCCGCGCGCCACTGCGCCGGGGACGACCCCGAGGAGCTGATCAGCTGCCTGCTCAGGCGGCTGGGCGGGGAGAACGCCGAGGACGACATCTGCCTCCTGGCCGCCAAGGTCCTCTAGCCGCCGGCCGGGACTCCGCTAGAACCCGGTCTCGCAGTCGAGGCAGTAGACGGCGTAGGCCCGGCCCAGCACCGGCAGCGCCACGTTACGGACCCGGATGCCGCCCGGCGTCATGCCCTTCTCGCTGCCCTTGTGCGCGTGGCCGTGCAGGATCAGGTCGGCGCCCGCCGTGTCGACCGCCTCCGCCAGCAGGTAACTGCCCAGGAACGGGTAGATCTCGTGCGGCTCCCCCTCCAGGGTCTCCTTGATCGGGGAGTAGTGCGACAGCACGACGCGCTTCTCGGCCACGATCTCCTTCAGCGCGACCTTCCAGGACTCGGCGATGTTGCGGGTGTGGGCGACGAAGTTCTTGATCTCGCGCTCGCCGAACTCGCTGGCGCACTTGCCCGCGAACCCGCCGCCGAAGCCCTTACCGCCGACCACGCCGAGCTTGCGGTCACCGCACTGGATGACGGCCCCGTCGTCGTCCAGCACGACGACGCCGGCGTCGCGTAGCTCGCCGGCGATCTCGTACTGCAGGTCGGAGTGGTAGTCGTGATTGCCGAGCACCGCGACGACGGGGATCGGCAGGCCGCGCAGCTCGTCGGCCACGACCCGCCCCTCCTCCAGCGTGCCGTGCCTGGTCAGGTCCCCGGCCACCATGAGCACGTCCGCGCGCTCCTCGATGCCCCCCAGTTTTTTACGGTACTGGCCTCTGTCGTCCTGCCCCAGGTGGATGTCTCCGACGGCCGCGATACGCAGGTCAGTCAAGACGCTCATCCTCCCCCGGCTCGTTCGCCTCCACGACCTTGATCTCGTTGTGCAGGTGGAGCTCGGGCGCGGCCTCGTGCGCCACCTGGCCGAGCCGCTCACGCTGCCCGGTCCCGCTGACCTCGCCGCGCAGGAACAGCTGATCACCTCGGATGTCGACGCGGATTCCGAGCTCGTGCGTGCGTCCGTCCTCGGCCAGCGCCTGCTGGACGCGGGCCGCGACGTACTGCGGAGCTTCCATCGCTCGCCTCCCTCTTCTGTCGCCGCATGCCCCAGGATGAACACCTCAAACGGCATAAATAGCGTCAACAACCGTCAGGTCATACAAGGCTTTCTCTGGACGTTAGGGGACAAAAAGAGCGGGCAGGTGGGCCACATGTCTGATAACAGGGACATGCCGGACGACGGAAAGTGGCACGAGGAGCGGGACGTCAGGGGCCACGCCATGGTGCCCGCGACGCCGCGCGACGTGGCGCACATCAGGGTGGGGTCGTTCTTGCTGGTGTTCCTGTTCGCGTTCGCGGTGCTCGGGGTCATCGTCGGGGCGCCCGTCATGACGGGCCTGGCGATCGTGCTGGCCGTGGCGACGGTGGTGGACATCGCGCTGGCCGTTCGGCGCCAGAAGATGCGACAGGACGGAGAGGCAGGCTGATCTCGGCATGGCACCACTACCAGGGCGCGTAGTGGTGCCATGCCGCCATCAGGCCCACCTGTTGGGTACGAGGCTCGCTCCTGGGCACTGGTTAGGGACTGCACGGGCGAAGAACCGTTTCCCGAGGAGGTCATGATGCCTGAGCGCGATCTTCAGTACCTGACCGAGCTGGCCGCGCAACTACGGGTCGACTCCGTGCGGGCGGCAGCGGAGGCCGGGTCCGGCCATCCGACCTCGTCGATGTCGGCAGCCGATCTGATGGCCGTGCTCTTCGCGTGCCACCTGCACTACGACTTCGAGAACCCGGACAACCCCGCCAACGACCACTTGATCTTCTCCAAGGGGCACGCGTCCCCCCTCCTATATGCGCTCTTCAAGGCGGCGGGGGTCGTCGACGACAAGGAGCTCCTGACGTTCCGCCGGCGGGGCAGCCGGTTGGAGGGGCATCCGACGCCGCGGCTGCCCTGGGTGGACGTGGCCACCGGGTCCCTCGGGCAGGGTCTGCCGGTCGGGGTCGGGGTGGCCATGGCCGGGCGGCTGGAGCGGGTGCCGTACCGGGCGTGGGTGCTCTGCGGGGACAGCGAGCTGGCCGAGGGGTCCATCTGGGAGGCGGCCGAGCACGCGGGCTGCGAGGGGCTGGCCAACCTGACCGCCATCGTGGACGTGAACCGCCTCGGCCAGCGCGGGCCCACCCGGCACGGATGGGACACGGGGGCCTACGCGCGCAGGTTCGGGGCGTTCGGCTGGCACACGATCGAGATCGACGGGCACGATCCCGGGCAGATCGACTACGCGCTCGCCGACGCCCGCAACACGCGCAGGCGGCCGACCGTGATCCTGGCCAAGACGCGCAAGGGCGAGGGGGCCGTGGAGGTCGAGAACCGCGAAGGGCACCACGGCAAGCCGCTCAAGGACCCGGGCAAGGCCGTCGAGGAGCTGGGCGGGCAGCGGGACCTGCGCGTCGAGGTGCACAAGCCCGAGGCCGCGGCGGCGCCGTACCGGTTCGAGACCGGGCCGATGAGCCTGCCGGCGTACAAGGTGGGCGACAGGGCGGCCACGCGGACGGCGTTCGGGGAGGCACTGGTGGCGCTCGGCGCGGCGCGCGGGGACGTCGTGGCGCTGGACGGCGAGGTGGCGGACTCGACCAGGACGGAGGCGTTCGGGAAGGAGTTCCCCGAGCGCTTCTTCGAGATGTACATCGCCGAGCAGCAGCTCGTGGCCGCCGCCGTCGGTCTGCAGGTGCGCGGGTGGAAGCCGTACGCGGCCACGTTCGCGGCGTTCCTGAGCAGGGCGTACGACTTCATCAGGATGGCCGGCGTGAGCGGGGCGTCCATCCGGCTCGTGGGGTCGCACGCGGGCGTGGCGATCGGCGAGGACGGGCCCTCGCAGATGGGCCTGGAGGACCTGGCGATGCTGCGGGCCGTCCACGGCAGCACCGTGCTCTACCCGTGCGACGCCAACCAGGCCGCGGCGCTGACCGCCGAGCTGGCGGACGTCGAAGGCGTCTCCTACTTGCGCACCACGCGCGGGGAGACCCCGGTCGTCTACCCGCCGGGCGAGCGGTTCCCCGTGGGCGGGTCGCGGGTGCTGCGGCACTCGCCCGACGACCGGGCCACGATCGTGGCCGCGGGCGTGACCGTGCACGAGGCGCTGGCGGCGGCCGACGAACTGCGGGAGGCCGGGATCCCGGTGGGGGTGATCGACCTGTACTCGGTCAAGCCCGTCGACGCGTCCGCGCTGGTCGAGGCGGCCACCACCACGGGTAACCTCATCACGGTGGAGGACCACCGGCTGGAGGGTGGGCTCGGCGACGCGGTGATGGACGCGGTCAGCGAGCTGGGGCCGCGGGTGGTGAAGCTGGCCGTGACGGGCCTGCCCGGGTCCGCGACGCCCGAGGAGCAGCTGGCCGACGCGGGCATCGACCGCCACGCCATCGCCGAGGCGGTCAAGCGGCTCCTGTGACGGACACGCGGACATAAGTGAGGGCCGACGGGCGAGATGCCCCCGGCCCTCTTGGCGCCGCCCTCTCTGAGCGGGACGCCTCCCGTCAACGGGCCTTCGTCGTCAGCCTCCTGTTGGCCCTCCTGATCGCGTTCACCAGCTCCTGCTTGGTCATCTTGGACCGGCCGCGCACGTCGAGCCTGGCGGCCATGTTCTGCAGGTACTCCTTGGTGGCGTTGAGGTTGACGCCCTCGGTCGTCTTGGCCGTGCGGGTCATCGCGGCCTTCGCGGTCCGGGTCACGGCCTTCGTCGCCCGGGTCGTCATCCCGGCCTTGCCACCGGTCCGGGTCGCGGCCTTGGCGGTGGTCCGGGTCGTCGCCCCGGTCTTACCACCGGTACGGGTCGCGGCCTTGGTGGTGGTCCGGGTCGTCATCCCGGCCTTGGTACCGGTCCTGGCCGTCATCCCGGCCTTGGTACCCGTCCGGGTCGCGGCCTTGGTGGTCCGGGTGGTCCGGGTCGTAGCGGTCCGGCCCATCGTCGCCTTCTCGGAGACGCCCTTCTTCGGCTCCCAGTGGTCGCCGACCTTCTCGAAGGACCGCTTCATCGCGGCGAACGCGGTCATGTGGGCGCGCCGGCCCTCGCCGTACTCTCTCACGGCGTTGTCGTGCGCCCTGATCCACGTGTTCTGTGCCTTCTTCGGCGAACGTTTGATGGTCGACGGCAGCTCTTCAACAGCTGGCATGTCGATTCACCTCCTACAGCGGTGGTTCGTCGTAGCGGCGGCGCTCCTCGTAGACGGTGGTCCTGCGGGCTTCAGGCTCCTCGTACACCTCGTGACGGTGAACCGGCTCGTCGATGGGGCCGACCGCCCTACGCGTGACGCTGATCCTGTAGATGCCGAACAGGAGTCCGACGAGGCCGCCGAGCATGAGGATGACCCCCACCACGTTGATGTCGAGGCCGGCGAGGTCGAACTCGACGGCCCAGGTGAGGATCGCGCCGAGCATGATGAGGATGATGCTTCCGGCGATGGTCATCAGATTTACCTCCTTGACACGGGAACCTCTATCCACATGTCGAAAAACAAACCAGTCGTGCTGATCGGGCTGATGGGCTCGGGCAAGACGAGCGCCGGGCGGTTGATCGCGGAGGCGCTCGGGCTGCCGTTCAGCGACAGTGACGCGTTCCTCAAGCAGCGGTACGGCGGCACCGCCGCGCAGCTCGCCGAACGCGACGGCGCAGACGCCCTGCACCGGTACGAGGCCGACCACGTGCTGCACCAGCTGGCCGGAGAGCCGGAGGTGGTCGCGGCGGCGGCCAGCACGGTCGAGTTCCCCGAGGTGCGCGCGGCGCTGCGCGGCGCCTTCGTGGTGTGGGTGGACGCCTCCGACGAGGTGCTGGCCCGGCGGATGAAGTCGAGCAGCCATCGCCCCGACTTCGGCCCCGCCGCCATGCGGGCCCGCCGCGAGCCGTTCTTCCGCGAGGTCGCGGACCTGAGGTGCGACGTCGGCGACATGACGCCCGAGCAGGTGCGGGACGCGGCGCTGCGGAAAATGGGTTTGCCCGGGGGCGATCGGCACTGATAGCCAGGGGGGATGTTCGCCGAGAAGCCCACCCTGACGGGTGACCGCGTGACCCTGTGCCCGGTCGGTCCCGAGCACGTCGACGGCCTCTTCGAGCTGGTCTCCGATCCCGAGGTGGGCCGCCTGACCGGCTCGCACGGCGAGATCGACCTCGGGGCCGCCCGCCAGTGGTACGCCACCAGGAAGGACCACGCCGACCGGCTCGACCTGGCCATCATGGCCTCCGGCGAATACGTCGGCGAGATCGTGCTCAACGAGCTCGACCCGCACAACCTCGCCTGCAATCTCCGCATAGCGCTCATCGGCGAGCGCGCCTTCGGCAAGGGGTACGGCTCCGAGGCCATCGAGCTGGTCCTCGACCACGCCTTCGCCACGACGCCGCTGCACCGGATCAGGCTGGGCGTCTACGCCTTCAACGAGCGGGCGCGGCACGTGTACAAGAAGGTCGGCTTCGTCGAGGAGGGCGTGGAACGCGACGCCCTGCTGTGGGACGGCGAGTGGCACGACGCGGTGCTCATGTCGGTGCTGCGGCACGAATGGCCGACAAGATCCGGAAGCCTGGCATAATGATCATGACGCATGGGTCCCCCGAGGCGCGCGGGGGACCTGTGGCGTCTTTGGGACAACCATTGGGCGGTGCCGTGCATCTAAGCATCAGTGACGATGCGCTTGGTGCCCGGTGACCCCGAGAGGCTCGGCGGCTTCTGGCCGGCGGCCAGACTCGGCGCGGGCGGGCGCGGCGTGGTTTACGACGCGTACGACGACGAGGGCCGCCGCTTCGCGGTGACGGTGCCGCGTGGCGAGGTCGGGCGCCGATTCGAGCGGGTCACCTGCCCCCATCTGGCGGAGGTGGTCGCTGTCGGCGACGACGAGGGCGTGCCGTACGTGGTGAGCGAATACGTGGACGGACCTGACCTGCGACGTGCGGTCGAGCTGCACGGCCCCTACACGGGCGACGAGCTGGTCGCGCTGGCCGGGGCGCTGGCGACCGCGCTGAGCGCGCTGCACGAGGCGGGGCTGACGCACCGGGGTCTCAATCCGGAGAGCGTGCTGCTGGCCGCCGACGGCCCCAAGGTGATCGAGCTGGGCCTGCCGGCCGGCGGCACGTACACGTACACGGCTCCCGAGGCCCTGACCGGGCGTGACTCGGGGGCGGCGGCCGACGTGTTCGCGTGGGGCGCGGTGGTGCTGTTCGCCGCCACCGGGGACGATCCGTTCAGCGGGCAGAGCCTGGGCGGGGTCATGCACCGGCTGCTGACCGTCGACCCCGACCTCGGCGCGCTGCCGGAGCCGCTGCGCGAGCTGGTCGGGCGCGCCCTGGCCAAGGACCCCGCCGACCGGCCGGCCGCGCGGGAGCTGCGCGTCGAGAGCCAGGCCGAGGTGCGGCCGCCCGCGGGGCATGCGGGGCCGCGGTCGCTGGGCGAGGTGGCCGAGGAGGCGTACCTGGCGCTCACGCCGCGGCAGCAGGCCGAGGTGCCGGGGCTGCTGCTGCGCCTGCTCGACGGCGACAGCCCGCACGACGAGGGCGACGTGCTCGGCCCGCTCCTGGAGGCGGGTCTCCTGGTGCGGCGCAGCGTACGCGTGCCGCCGACCGAGACGCCGGTGGGCAAGCTCGTGGCGGTCAGCGACCAACGGGTGGCCCCGGCCAGCGCGGCCCTCTACCGGGCCTGGCCCCGGCTGCGCGACTGGGTCGAGGACGAGCGCGAGAGCATGCAGGCGCACCGGGAGATCCGCGACGCCGCCAGGCACTGGTCCGAGCACCGGCGCGGCAGGAGCCACCTCTTCCGCGGTCAGGCGCTCGACACGGCGCTCGCCTGGGCCGCGACCAAGCGCCGCCATCTGCGCCTCAACCAGCTCGAACGCGACTTCGTCAACGACAGCGTGGCCCTGTCCAAGCAGCGCAGGAGGCTGGTAACACCCGCGCTGACGGCGCTGGCCGCCGTGCTGGCCATCGCCGTGACGCTCTCCGTGGTGTCCGTGCACGGGCAGAACCAGCTGCGCGGGCAGCTCGTCGAGGCCAACGCGCGGGCCGTGGCCGCCAGGGCGGAGGCGCTGCGGTCGGCGGACCCGCGTACGGCGATGCGGCTGAGCGTGGCCGCCTGGAAGCTGTCGCCGGTGTTCGAGGCGCGGGCGGCGCTGCAGGCCTCGCTGGTGCAGCCGGAGCTGGGGGTGTTCACCGACCCCGCCGCCGACCTGCGGGCGCGCTACCTGCTGCGCGGCGACGAGCTGGTCAAATGGGGCACCGGCACGGTCTCCACCTGGGACCTGGGCCGCGGGCGGCGGCTCGGCTCGTACGCGCTGCCGGCGGGGAGCGTGCTGAGCGACGACGGGAAGTACGCGGAGGGGGCCGACGGCCGGCCGTTCGAGGTGGCCACGGGGCGCGCGCCCTTAGAGCCGGTCACCTACGCGATCGGCCAGGGCAACAGGACCAGGGTCTACCGGGGCGGACGGCTGCTGTTCGACGTCGCCGACCGCCAGGTGGCGCTCTCCGCCGACGGGACCAGGGCCGCCTTCTCCAGCCTGAGCGGGCGGGTCGAGCTGTGGGAGCTGGCCGGGCGGACCAGGACCGGCACGGTCACGGTCCAGCCGCCCACCGGCGCGGACGCGGCGGCGCCCGCCCTGGCGTTCAGCCCCGACGGGGCCACGCTGGCCATCGCCGGGCGCGACGGGGTCACGCTCGTGGGGGCCAGGACCCCGAACCCCGTCAGCCCCAAGCAGGCGACCACGCCGAACCCCACGGCGTCCGGAGCGCCCGAGATTTTCCGGACGAACGACGGCATGACCCGCGAATCGGTGCGTGGCATCGAGGTGGTCGGAGCCGACACCCTGGGCCACACCTCGGCCGACCCGCCCGCCTTCAGCCCCGACGGGCGCCTGCTCGCCCTGCCGGGCGACGGCGAGGTCCGGGTCTGGAACGTCGCCGAACGCCGCCTCGCGGGCGCCTACCCGCTCAGGAACCCCGAACGCGGTCTGGCCTTCTCCGCCGACGGCCACTCGCTGCGCTACCTCAGCGGCACCGGCTCCGTCGTCTCGCTCGACGTCGCGGGCCTGCCCGTGCCGTCCGACGCCCCCTCCGCCGCCTTCTCCGGCAACGGGCGGGTCGCCGCCAAGGAGGTCGGCGACTCCATCGAGCTCACCGACACCGTGGAGCGCAGGCGGCTCGGCCGCATCGCCGCCGCCGGCGACCTGGCCTTCGACGCCGACGGCCGGCTGCTCGCCGTCGCGGGCGACCCGGTCACCGTGTGGGAGGTGACGAGCAGCCGGCGGGTCGCCGCCATCGACGCGGGCGGCGACGTGCTCGCCGTGGCGCTCTCCCCCGCCGGCGACACGCTGGCCACCGCGCGCGGCAGGACCCTGGAGACCTGGGACGTGCGCAAGGGGAAGCGCATCAAGGCGTACGAGGGCGCGGGCGACCTGGCGATGGCCTTCAGCCCCGACGGCTCGACGCTGGCCGCCGGGGCCAAGCTCGTCGACCTGCGCACCGGCGCGATCACCCCGCTCGACCTCGAGCGGTCCGCCGACCCCGGCGAGGACCCGCCCGCGCCGACCGCGCTCGCCTTCTCCCCCGACGGCCGCACGCTGGCGTTCGGGCTGGAGGGCGGGCACGTGCTCCTCTGGGACATCCGCAAGCGGAAGCCGCGGGGCACCATCCAGACGGGTACGGCCCCGGTGGACGAGCTGCGCTTCTCCCCCGGCGGCGACCTGCTGGCCATCGACGCCGCCCGCACCTCGCTCTGGGACGCCGGCACGATGCGGGAGGTCGGCCAGGCCGGCTCGTGGGCCGCCGGACCGGCGTTCACCCAGGACGGCAAGCGGCTGCGCGGCGTCGGGCTCGACGGCACCGTACGCGAGAGCCCGGTCGACCCCGCGCTGGCGGCACAGGAGGTGTGCGTCAGGGCGGGCGGGGCGCTGAGCAGGGCGGAGTGGAGCCGGTTGATCCCGGAGAGCGGATACCAGAAGGTCTGCTGACGCTCAGTCGCTCGGGTAGGTCCTGACCACCTTGCCCTGGAGGTTGGCGACCAGGTAGCCCGAGCGATAGTCGTCGGACGCGTAGACGAGCAGCACCTGGCGCGGGTTGGCGAACGCGTAGTCGGGGTCCACGATCAGGTACCGCGTCTTCGGTCTGGGGACGCCGAGGCCCGTGTTCGCCTTCTTCAGCAGGGCCGGGAGGGCGTCCCAGTTGTACTTCTGCAGGTCCACGACAGGGGTGTTCACCTTCCCTCCGGCGCTCGAGCGGGTGATCTCGCCGTCGCGGTAGTAGTACGTGTCGTAGAGCTCCTTGTCCCTCTTCAGCGGTGCCTCAATCGAGGCGTACGTGGGGTACACGGTCATCCTGACGACCTTGGTGCCACCGAGCTCCGACTTGATCTTGGCGATCAGCGACCGCATTCCCGAAGCGGTGTGCAGGTTGCCCGGCGTGGCGGGCGTGCTGGCTCTCGGGGACTCGGAATCCTCGGGATCGGCGACCTCCCGCGAGGTGGACGGCGTCTTCGGGTCGTCCCTCGTGGTGTCCTTGGTCTGGGAGGGGACCAGCTGCCACACCAGCACGCCCACCACCGTGACTGCGACGACCGGCGTCACGATGCCCACGACGCGGGCGGTGCTGCTGCGACGGCGGCGCGAGTTCACGGTGGTCGCCTTGGGGATCGGCGCCGGGCCCCACGGGGGCTGCCGCGGCGCGTGCCCGTACCCGGGCGGCATGGTGTGCCCGGACGCCGGCGGCCCCGTGTGACCGGCCATGGGAGGCCCGGTGTGACCGGCCATGGGCGGCACCGTATGGGCTCCGTGCGGCCCGGACGCCGCCGGGTTCATCCCAGGGCCCATCCCCGGGCCCATCCCCGGGCCAGGGCCCATGAAAGGGCCCATCGCGGGGCCCATCGGGCCGGGCGCGGCGGGCATCGGGGGCGGCGCCGCGCCGGGGTCGGCCGCCGCGGCGAGCATGCGGTCGAGGCTTTCCGCGTCGGGGCGGGCCGCCGGATCTCGTCTGAGCAGCGCGCCCAGCACGGGGCTGAGCGCTCCGGCGCGCTCAGCCGGCGGCACCTCCTGGTTGAGCACGGCTGCCAGGGTCGCCAGCGTGGTGCTCCTGCGCAGCGGGTGCCGCCCCTCCACCGCCACGTACAGCATCATGCCGAGCGACCAGAAGTCGGAGGCCGGGTCGCCCTCGACGCCGTTGATGCGCTCGGGCGCCATGTACTCGGGCGAGCCGATGAACGACCCGGTGGCCGTCAGGCTCGTGGACTCGCGTACCGCCGCGATGCCGAAGTCGGTGAGCACCGAGCGGCCGTCCTCGCGTAACAGGACGTTGGCGGGCTTGACGTCGCGGTGCTGGATGCCGACGGCGTGCGCGGCCCGCAGCGCGGACAGGACCTCCCGGCCCAGGCGCGCCACCTCGTGCGGCGGCATGGGCCCGCGCTGGATGCGGTCCTGGAGCGAGCCGCCCGTGACCAGCTCCATAACGATCCAGGGGTAGCCCTCCTCGCCGGGGTCGACGATGTGGTGGATGGTGGCCACGTGCGGATGGTTCAGCCGGGCCAGGGCGCGGGCCTCGCGCAGCACCCTGGCACGCAGCTCGCGGGCGCCCGCCGGGTCCTGCTCGTCCATGGAGGGGTCGGGCGGGCGTACCTCCTTGAGCGCGACCTCGCGGTGCAGGGCCACGTCCCAGGCCCGCCACACCAGGCCCATGCCCCCGCCACCGAGCCGCTCGTTGAGCTCGAAGCGGCCGTCGATCACCCGTTTGTGCATGCAGAGCAGCGTAGGGCCGTCCCGGTGCCCGCGCCATCGGACCCCGACAGAACGGGCATTACGCGCTTATCGCCAGCGACCCCGCTTCGACGCCGTACCGGAACGGCAGGCCCTGGGCGTACCTGGACAGCTCGTCGAGCGCCTGGTGGGCCAGGCGGGGCAGCTCGCCGCCGAGCGACCCGGCGATGTGCGGGGTGAGCAGGACGTTCGGGAGGTCGAAGAGGGGCGAGTCGGCGGGCAGCGGGTCGGGCTCGGTCACGTCGATCACCGCGTACAGCCGCCCGCCGGCCAGCTCGGCGACGAGCGCGTCCTGATCGACGAGCGCGCCCCTGGCGGTGTTGATCAGCGTGGCGCCGTCGCGCATGCGGGCGAGGCGGGCCGCGTCGATGAGGTGCCGGGTCTCCGGGAGCGAAGGCGCGTGCAGGCTGACCACGTCGCACCGCTCGATCAGCTCGTCCAGCCCGACGTGCGGCACGCCCAGGTCCTCCGTCAGGTACGGGTCCGCGACCAGCACGTCGAGCTCGAACGGCCGCAGCAGCTCGATCACCCGGCGGCCGATCCTGGAGGCCCCGACGATGCCGACCGTGCGCCGGTAGTTGCCGAACCCGGGGAAGCGGCCGTCCGCGTCGATCCGCGTCCGCTGCTCGCGGTAGAGCCCGGCGATGTCGAGCACGCGCTTGTTGGCGAACAGGATCGAGGCCAGCGTGAACTCTGCCACGGGCTCGGCGTTGGCCGCCGCGGCGGACGACACGAGGAGGCCGCGCTCCCAGCACGCCTCGGTGACGTGGTGCTTCACCGTGCCGGCGGCGTGCACGATCGCACGCAGCCTGGGCGCCCTGGCCAGCACGTCCGCCGTAACGGGCGGGCACCACCAGCTCGTGTAGAGCACCTCGGCGCCGGCCAGCGCCTCGGCCACGGCCGGGTCGGCGAAATCCTCGGCCACCAGGCCGGGATCGACGTCGGCGATGCCGACCAGGCGGTCGCGCACCTCGCCGGTGACGAGCCGGGCCGCCACCGGTCGCCCCATGGCCAGCAGCGTCTTCGGCCGTGATCCGCTCATATCGCTCCCCCCGCAATCAATACGATCGAATCGATCATAACGAAGGGGGTGCGGACGACTCGCGGGGCCTGAGCTCGGGCAGCAGCGCCAGGTGGCGGCCGACCGGGGCGGCGTCCGCGGTGAGCCGGGTGACCAGCAGGTCCACCGCGCAGCGCCCGACCTCCTCCTTGGGCGGCGCCACGGCGGTGAGCGAGGGCGAGCAGAACGCGGCCACCTCGTCGTCGTAGGCGACCAGCGACACCTCGCCCGGGATGTCCACGCCGGCCGCGCCCAGGTGCCTGACCAGCGTGAGCGCGTCCTCGTCGTTGTGCACGAGCAGGCCCGTCACGCCCCGGTCGCGCACCAGGCGCAGCACGCCCGCCACGAGGTCGTCCGTGCGGTCGCGGTCGATGACGATCTCGGCGGGGGCGTCCAGGCCCAGCGCCGATGCGCCCGCCAGCAGGCCCGCCCTGATCCCGGGCGTGGTCGGGCTGGGGTAGGCGACCAGCGCGAGCCCGCGGTGGCCCAGCCCGGCCAGGTGGCGCACGGCGAGGTAGGCGCCGTGGGCATGGTCGGAGGCGACCGCGTCGAGCGTGGCGGCCGGGCCGGCCGGCTCCGCCCGGCGCTCCACCAGCACGGCCGGGACGCGCAGCCCGGCCAGCCACTCCGCGTGGGAGTCGTCGGGCTGCCTGCTCGGGGTGAGCAGCAGGCCGTCGATGCCGCCCTTGACGAGCTGGCGCACCTGGGCGCGGTCCTCGGCGTCCTCGTAGCGGGAGATGCCGAGCACGAGGCGCGCCCCGGCCCTGGCCGCCCGCTCCTGGGCGCCCTTGATCACGGCCGGGTAGTAGTAGTGCGCGGTCGGGACGAGCATGCCGATGGTCAGCCCGGAGGCGCGCGGGGCGGGGGCCTCGGCGGGCAGGGTTACGCCGCCGTGCACCCTGGTGAGCAGGCCCTGGGCGGCCAGGTGCTCGACGTCCCTGCGCAGGGTGACGGCGGAGACGCCCAGCGCCTCGGCCAGGTCGGCCACCCGGGCCGAGCCGCGGTCGCGGACCTGGCGGAGGATGAGCCGGTGGCGCTGCTCGACGGACATGCTCCCGATCCTATGCCTTTCGAAGTGATCGTTTTGATTTCGTTCGATCAGCGCACCATTGCGGTCTGTTACAGACCGCAATAACCCCTACCTTTGGACCATGGATCCGCTCATCAGCCGCAGAGCGCTCAACCGGGCCACGCTCGACCGGCAACACCTGCTGCGCCGCACCGGCAACACCGTGACCGAGGTCGTCGAGCACCTCGGCGGGCTTCAGGCGCAGACCCCGCACACCTGGTACACCGGCCTGTGGACCCGCGTCGAGGGTTTCAAGCCCGCCGACGCCGCCGACCTGCTGCTCTCGCGCGAGCTCGTCCGCATCGCGCTGCAGCGCGGGACGATCCACCTCGTCACCGCCCGCGACTGCCTGGCCGTCCGGCCGCTGCTGCAGCCCGCCATCGGGCGCATGACCAGGTCGACGTTCGGCAAAAGGCTGGAGGGAGTCGATCTGGACGAGCTGGCGGCGACCGCGCGGGAGCTGCTGGAGGAGCGGCCCATGACGTTCGCCGAACTGGGCGGGAAGCTGGCCGAGCGGTGGCCGTCGAACGATCCGCACGCGCTCGGCCAGGGCGTGCGGTGGCTGGTGCCGCTCGTACAGGTGCCGCCGAGGGGCCTGTGGGGCAGGAGCGGGCCCGTCGCGCACACGAGCGCCGAGTCCTGGCTGGACGTCGAGGCGCCGCCGATGACCCCGGCCGAGCTGGTGCTGCGCTACCTCGCGGCCTTCGGGCCCGCGTCGGTGATGGACGTGCAGACGTGGTCGGGGCTGACCCGGCTGGGCGAGGTGGTCGAGTCGCTCGACCTGGTCCGCTTCAGGGACGAGTCCGGCCTGACCCTGTACGACCTCCCCGACGCCGCGCGGCCCGGCGAGGACGCCCCGGCGCCGGTGCGGCTGATGTACGACTTCGACAACCTGTTCCTGTCGCACGCCGACCGCTCCCGGGTCATCGACGACACGGGACGGGCCGCCCTCCAGGGCTACGTGGGCACGAACGTGGTGCCGCGCGTCATCCTGGTGGACGGCTTCACCGCCGGCGACTGGACGGTCGCCCGCGCCAAGGGCACCTCCACGCTCACCGTCCACCAGTGGACGCCGATCCCGGTGCTGGAGGAGGTCGAGGCGGAGGCGCGGAGGCTGCTGGAGTTCCTGGCCCCGGGGGACAAACACGAAATCTCGATCTCCGACAAGCCGTCCAAGCCCGGACACTAGGCTGCAGCCATGCACAAACCGGTGATCGACCTTGTGACTTTCGGCGAGACCATGGCGCTGTTCGCCGCCCGCCGTACCGGGCCGCTGCGCTTCGCCCGCGACTTCGACCTGGGCCTGGGCGGCGCCGAGTCCAACGTCGCCATCGGCGTGGCCCGGCTGGGGCACGGCGTGACCTGGGTCGGCAGGGTCGGCGCCGACGAGTTCGGCGACCTCATCCGCGCCACGCTGGCGGGCGAGGGCGTGGACGTGCGGGCCATCCCCGATCCCGGCGCGCCGACCGGGCTGATGATCAAGGGCAGGCGCACCGCCGACCTCATCGACGTGCGTTACTACCGCAAGGGCAGCGCAGGTTCCCGATTGAGCGCCGCCGACCTCGACCCCGAGCTCATCAGGTCGGCCAGGGTGCTGCACGTCTCCGCAATCACGCCCGCGCTCTCGGAGTCGGCGCGCGAGGCCGTACGGCACGCCATCGCCGTGGCCCGGGCAGCCGGGGTGCTCGTCTCCCTGGACGTCAACTTCCGCAAGGCGCTCTGGACGCCCGAGGAGGCCGGGGCGTGGCTGCGCGAGACGGTCGGGAACGTGGACGTGCTGTTCGCGACCGAGGCCGAGGGCCGGCTGATCGCCGACGTGGAGGGCCCCGAGGAGCTGGCCAAGGCGCTGGCGGCGCTCGGCCCGCGGCACGTGCTGGTCAAGTTCGGCGCGAGGGGCGCGATGGAGCTGTCGGAGGGCGTCGTGTGGCGGGCGGAGCCGTACCGGGTGACGGAGGTGGACTCCGTGGGAGCCGGGGACGCGTTCGCGGCCGGCTGGCTGGCGGACTGGCTGGCCGGGGCGGAGCCCGCGGAGCGGCTCAGCACGGCGTGCGCGGCGGGGGCGTTCGCGGTGACCTCGCAGGGCGACTGGGAGAGCCTGCCGCGGCGGGCCGACCTGAGCCTGCTGCGGCGGCCCGCCGACGGCGTGGACAGATGACCGGCGGCAGGCCCTAACAGGCCCCCTGACCTTTACCTTTGGACTCATCCGAGAGACCCTCGAAGGTAGGGAGGTGGGTCTCCATGGAGTACAAACAGTGGAACATACAGATCTGGATCAGTGAGGACGACGAGGACGCCGTGACCACGGCCACGGCGGTGCTGTTCACCGCGGACGGCAAACGGCACGAAAGCGTGGCGCACGCCCGACGCAACCCCGGCGACCGGCCGGTCCCGGGGATCGGGGACGAGCTGGCCGCCGGGCGGGCCCTGTCGGTGCTGGCCTCGAAGTTGATCGAGGACGGCGCTGACGACGTGGCCCAGCTGGCCGGAACGGCATAGCTCAGAGCAGTCCGGCGGCAGCGAGGAGCTTGCCGATCCGGCCGACCTCGTCGTCGTTGAGCGGAATCTGCGGGAGCGCGGTGATCGGGCAGTCGATGACACCGCGTAGGTGGAGTGCGGCTTTGAAGGCCCCCAGGCCCGACGAGCTGCCGCCCATGCGTGAACCGCCTACACGGACTATCTCGAACAGCCTGACCAGGCGCTCCTGCTCCGCTCTGGCCGCCTGCCAGTCGCCCCGGGACGCGCACCGGTAGAGCTCGACGTATCCCTGCGGGTCCACGTTGCCCAGACCGGGCACCACGCCGTCCGCGCCCATCCACAGCGCCGAGTCCACGGTCACCTCGGACCCGGTGAGCACGCTGAAGGACGCCTCGCGGCCCAGGATGACCTGCCGCAGGCCGCCGTCGTCACCGCTGGAGTCCTTCACCCCGGCCAGCGCGCCCTCGGCGGCCAGCCCGAGCAGCAGCTCGGCGCTCAGCTTCGTGTGCACGGAAACCGGCAGGTCGTACGCGTACACCGGCAGACCGCCCCGCGCGGCGATGGTCCGGAAGTGGGTGCGGATCTCGTCCGGATGGGTACGCGTGTAGAACGGCGCGGTCGCCACCAGCCCCGCCACCCCGGCCTCGGCCGCGACCCGCGCGTGTTCGAGCACGCGCGGCGTCGTCATGTCGATCACGCCGGCCAGCACCGGCACCTGCCCGCCCACGTGGCCGACCACGGTGTCCAGCACCACCCGCCGCTGCGCGTCCGTCAGGTACGCCACCTCCGACGACGACCCCAGCACGAACAGCGCGTCCACACCCCCCTCCAGCAGGTGGTCGACCAGCCGGACCAGCGAGGCGGCGTCCACCTCGTAGTCAGGGGTCAAGGGGGTGCAAACCGGGGGAATGACACCGGTCAAAGTCATACACGCTCCTGGATCAGCTCTACGTCGGTCGCTCCCGCCGCCACCGGGTGGTGGCAGTGGAAAAGGTGGTCGCCTTCGGTCTGCGCCGCGGGCCAGTCCTCGGCACAGAGGTGATCTGCCCGCCAGCAGCGGGTGCGGAACGGGCAGCCGCTCGGCGGCTTGGTGGCGGAGGGCACCACGCCCACGAGCGGGATCGGGTTGATGGGCGAGATCAGGCCCGGGGTCGCGGAGAACAGGGCCCGCGTGTACGGGTGGCGGGCGCCCATCGGCACGGCCTGCGCGGGCGCCTGCTCGACGATCCTGCCGAGGTACATGGTGACCACGCGGTCGCTCATCCTGCGTACCGTCTGGATGTCGTGCGAGACGAACACCAGCGCGAGCCCGAGCCGCTCCTTCAGGTCGAGCAGCAGGTTGAGTATCTGGGCGCGGACCGAGACGTCGAGCGCGCTGGTGGGCTCGTCGGCCACGACCAGCTCGGGTTCGAGCGCGAGCGCCCTGGCCACGGCCACGCGCTGGCGCTGCCCGCCGGACAGCTGGCTGGGCAGCGCGTCGGCGGCGCTGGCGGGCAGGCCCACCAGGTCGAGCAGCTCGCGTACGCGGGCGTCACGCTCGGCGGGGGTGCCGCGGCGGTGCACGTTGAGCGGGTCGCGCAGCACCTGCCTGACGGGCAGGCGGCGGTTGAGCGCCGTGGACGGGTCCTGGAAGATCATCCCGACGCTCGAACCGATCAGCGCGCGCCGCTCGGACTCCTTCAGCGCCCACAGGTCCTTGCCGCGGAAGCTCACGGTGCCCTGGGTGGGCCGTTGCAGGCCGACCAGCACCCTGGCCAGCGTGGACTTGCCGCAGCCCGACTCGCCCACTACCCCGACCGTCTCGCCGGGGCTCACCGCGAGGTCGGCCTCGGTCAGCGCGTGGACGCGGTCCCGCGAGAACAGGCCGCCCGAGCGGGCCTTGTGCACGACGTGCACGTTCTTCAGCTCAAGCACGCTGCTCACTCCCTACGAGCGCCGGATGATGGCAGGCCACCGCGTGCGTGGTGTCCCCCGTCAGCACCGGAGCCTCGGTACGGCACACGTCCGTGGCCATGGGGCACCGGTCGGCGAACCGGCAGCCGGGCGGGAAGTCGGCCGGGGCGGGCACCACGCCGGGGATCTGCGTGAGCCGCTCGGCGCCCGACTCCAGCGACAGCACCGAGCCCAGCAGGCCGCGGGCGTAGTGGTGGGCGGGCGCCCCGACCAGGGTCGCCGTGGCGCCGGTCTCGACGATCTGGCCGCCGTACATGACGACCACGCGGTCGGTGACGTCGGCGACCAGCGCGAGGTCGTGCGAGACGAGGATCAGCGCGAACCCCAGCTCCTCGCGCAGCCTCAGCAGCAGCTCGATGACCTGCGCCTGGACGGTGACGTCGAGCGCGGTGGTGGGCTCGTCGGCGACGATCAGCTTCGGGTCGCGCGACAGCGCCATCGCGATCAGCACCCGCTGCCGCTGCCCGCCCGACAGCTCGTGCGGGTAGGCGGACAGGGTGCGGCGGGCGTCGAGGCCGACGAGTTCGAGCAGCTCGGCGGGGGTGCGCCGGCCGCCGCGGCGGGTGAGCTGCTTGAGCTGGGCCTTGATCGTCATGGCCGGGTTCAGGGACGAGAGGGCGTCCTGGTAGACCATCGCCATCTCGTGACCGAGCAGGCGGCGGCGGGCGCTGCGCGACTCCGAGAGCAGCTCGCGCTGGTCGAAGCGGACGTGGCCGCTGACGCGGGCCTCTCGTGGCTGCAGGCCCATGATGGTCAGCGCGGTCAGCGACTTGCCGCAGCCCGACTCGCCGACCAGGCCGAGCACCTCGCCCGGGTGCACCTCGAAGCCGATGCCGTCCACGATGTCCACGCCGTCCGCGAACCCGATCCGCAGCCGTTCCACCGTGAGGATCGGCGGGCCCTGCGGGAGCGGGCGGGCGCGTTCGGCCAGCCTGCGGGCGGCCTCGGCCAGCCCCGGCAGCTCGACGACCTCGCCGGACCCGGGCCTGGCCCGCTCGAACGCGTCGTCCTTCTTCGGGACGGCCCTGCGGGCGGCGGGCGCGGCCCAGGCGTCGGAGATGCCCTCCGAGAGGATGTTGAGCGCGAGCACGGTCAGCAGGATCATCAGGCCGGGGAAGACCGTGGCCCACCAGCCGCCGAGCAGCACCAGGTTCTTGCCGTCGGCGATGACGCTGCCCCAGGAGGGGTTCGGCGGGCGGACGCCGGCGCCGATGAACGACAGCGACGCCTCGAACACGATCGCGTCGGCCACCATGACCGTGCAGAAGACGAGCACCGGCGCCGCGCAGTTGATCGCGACGTGCTTGACGACGATGTACGGCGTGCGCGCCCCGATGATCCGCTCGGCCGCCACGTAGTCCTCGCCGTACTGGGCGATCACGTTGGCCCGCACGACCCTGGCGACGGACGGCATGTAGAGGAAGGCCATGGCCATGACCAGCACCGGGATGCTGCCGCCGAACACCGCCACCAGCACGGCCGCCAGCGCGATGCCGGGGAAGGCCATGATGATGTCGAGCACGCGCATGATGGTCTCGTCCACGGCCCTGCGCGAGGTGGCCGCGGTCGCGCCGACGATCGCCCCGGCCACCAGGGCGAGCCCGGTCGCGCCGAGGCCGATGATCAGCGACCAGCGGGCCCCGTACAGGAGCCTGGACAGGATGTCGCGGTTGGCGCTGTCGAGGCCCATCCAGTGCGCGGCCGACGGGCCGCCGCCCGTGGCCTCCTGGACGTACGGCGAGTGCGGCGCGATCCACGGCGCCAGCAGCGCGCCCAGCACGACCACGGCGACGATGCCGACCGCGACCCACGACAGGGGCTTGAGGCGGCGCAGGCCGCTGCCCGGCCGGGAGAGCCGTTCCGTCAGTCCACGTCTCATGAGGCGCTCCTGAGGCGGGGGTTGACCAGCAGGTAGAGGATGTCCACGACCAGGTTGACGACCATGAAGCCGACCGCGATGGTCAGCACCACGCCCTGGACGACGGCCGGGTCGCCGTTGAGCACGGCGCTGATCATGAGCTGGCCCATGCCGGGCAGGCCGTAGATGGTCTCGATGACCACGGTGCCGCCGATCAGGTAGCCGATGCGCAGGCCGAGCACGGTCAGCGGGGTGATCAGGGCGTTGCGCAGCACGTTCCTGCCGACGACCACGATCGGCGGCAGGCCGCTGCCGATCGCGGTGCGCACGTAGTCGCGGTCCAGCTCCTCCACCATCGAGGTGCGGATGATGCGGGTGAGCTGGGCGGCGATCGGCAGCGACAGCGACAGGGCGGGCAGCGTCATCGACTGCAGCCAGCCGGTCGTGGAGTCGGCCGGGTTGATGTAGCCGCCGGTCGGGAACAGGCCCTGGCCGACGGCCAGGTACTGGATCATCAGCAGCGCCAGCCAGAACGACGGCGCCGCCACCCCGATCAGCGACACCACGCGGATCACCTGGTCCGGCCAGCGGTCGCGGAACAGCGCCGCGGTGACGCCGAACACCAGCGACAGCACCACCGCGACGGCCAGGCCCAGGAACGTCAGCTGCAGCGTCAGCGGCAGCGCGGTCGTGATGGAGTCCACCACCGGCTGCTTGGTGAGCACGCTG
Organism: Nonomuraea sp. NPDC005650; assembly: GCF_040605375.1. NCBI lineage: Bacteria > Bacillati > Actinomycetota > Actinomycetes > Streptosporangiales > Streptosporangiaceae > Nonomuraea > Nonomuraea sp. NPDC005650. The sequence continues at coordinate 38,624 of NZ_JBEXCR010000024.1, read as the reverse complement.
GTGCCCATGTCACCCCGGGCCAGGTCGCCGACGAACCGGACATAGCGCAGGGGCAGCGGGTCCAGCAGGCCGTTCTCGAGCTGGAACTGGTGGATCTGCTCGGGGGTCGGGTTCGCTCCCTGGAAGTACGCGTACTCCGGCTTGCTGTTGGAGAAGCGCATCACGATGAAGACGAACGCGACCACGCCGAGCAGCAGCGGGATCAGCATGAGGAGCCGCCGCAGCAGCATCCTGGCGACGAGCGTCATGTCCTCTTGGCCTGCAGCAGGTTGATGCCGGGGTAGGGCTGGGCCCGGATGCCGGACAGCTTCTTCGGGTCCCAGGCGGTCATCAGCTCGTTGTGGACGACGGGGTAGAGGATCGCCTGCTCAGCCACGAAGTCCAGATATTTGTGGATAACTTCGGTCCGCTTGGCTTTGTCGGTTTCCTTGCTGGCCTCGTCCATCATCGCGAACAGCTTCTTGGCGTCCGCGGTGCCGTCCCAGTGGCTGTACTTCATCCACAGGCCGCCGGGTACGTAGTTGTAGTGCAGGATGAGGTCGGCGTCCATGCCGAACTGGTTGGGGTTCGAGGCGGCGGCGACCACCTGGTAGTCCTGGAACTGGTCCATCTTGGCGAACAGCGCGGCCGTGTCCTGCGGCTCCAGCGTCGTCTTGATCCCGATGGCCTCCCAGGAGGCGGCGATCGTGGGCAGGCAGTCCGCGATCCAGCTCACGTTCACGGCCATGAGGTTGATCGTGAGATCCTTCACCCCGGCCTCGGCCAGCAGCGCCTTGGCCTTGTCCGGGTCGTAGTCGTAGACGACCGAGGCCCGCTTGTAGTCGGGGTTGCCCTCGTTGAGGAAGGAAGTGGAGGCCGTGCCGTGGCCCTTGAGCGCCACGTCGATCATCTTCTGCTTGTCGATCGCGTAGTGCAGGGCCTGGCGGACGCGGATGTCGTCGAACGGCTTGGCGCCGGTGTTGAACATCAGGAACATGTGGTTCATGCCCTTGCCGCCCTCGACCGTCAGACCCTGCTGCTTGAGCTGGTCGACGTTGGCGTAGGGGATGTTGTCGGCGATCTGCGCCTCGGCCGAGCCGCCGGAGATCTTGGCCACGCGGGCGGCGGCGTCCACGATCGTCAGCCAGTTCATCTTCTTGGCCGTGGCCGGGCGCGGGCCGTTGTAGCCGTCGAACGCCTCGAAGGTGGTGTTGGACTTGGGGTTGTGGGCGGTCTGCTTGTACGGCCCCGAGCCCATCGTCATGCCGCTCTTGGCCTTGTCCCACGCGCCCGCCTGGCTGAACACGTGCTTGGGGAGGATCTTGGCGATGGTCAGCCTGGGTGCCGCGTCGGGGAAGGGGAACTTGAAGACCAGCTCGACGTTCTTGTCGTCGACCTTCTTCACCTCCTGGAGCCAGGACTTGAAGAAGTTGCCGGCCAGGACGTTCTCCGGGCCCAGGATCCGCTCGAAGGTGAACACCACGTCGTCGGCGGTGACCGGCTGCCCGTCGTGCCACTTGGCGCCGTCTCTGAGCGTGAACTTCCAGGAGGTCGCGTTCAGGTCGGTGGGCAGGGCGGTGGCCAGGGCCGGGTACGGCTCGCGCGTGATCGGGTCGGTGTCGAGCAGCCCCTCGTAGATGTGCTGGATCCCCGCCATCGCGAATGCCGACGCCGTCTGCGTCGGATCCCAGCTCTGGTCGTTGCCGTATCCGATGACTGCGGTGATCAGGTCCTTGTTGGATCCGGCGCCGACCGACCCGGTCGAGGCCGGGCCGCCGGAACACGCGGAGAGTGTCGCCGCGACGAACGCCGCAGCACCCGTCGCCCCGCTGTAACGCAGGAAGTCGCGGCGGCTGAACTCAGAGCTCACGGATGCCTCCTGAGGGGTAGAACGTGGGACATCCCATGTCCTATCTTTACCGTAACGTGGACGCTAGATGCTGCCCCGGCTTGAGGTCAACAGAAGATTTCCGGAATGTTACCTACCGGCGAAAGGAATTTTCATGGCCACTGTCCCGCGTCCGGCGCGGCCCAGCCGTGCCGTCGAGGCCCAGGAGGGCGTCAAGGACCTGATCGTCCGGCGTGGGCTGGTGGCCGGAGACCCCCTGCCGACCGAGTCGGAGCTCATGGAGGAGCTGCGGGTCAGCCGCAACTCCGTCAGAGAGGCCCTCAAGGCCCTGCAGGCGGTCGGCATCGTGGACATCCGCCACGGCTTCGGCATGTTCGTGGGCCGGATGTCGCTGGCGGGGCTGGTGGACGAGCTGACCTTCCACAGCCGCATCACCCTCCAGAACGGCAGGAACCACCTGGCCAACCTGGTCGAGATCCGCGAGATCCTGGAGAGCGGCCTCGTGGAGCGCCTCATCGAGCTGGGGCCCGAGGTCGACCTGACGCCGGTCGCCGAGGTCATCGCCAGGATGGAGGCCGAGGCGCCGACCGGGCCGGTCTCCCCCGAGACGGACCGCCTCTTCCACGACCTCCTCTACCGCCCGCTCGGCAACCCGCTGGTGAGCCAGCTCCTGGGGGCGTTCTGGGACGTCTACTACCAGCTGCGCGACGAGCTGGGCGCGCCCGACGAGCCGCCGGGCGACGTGGTCAGGCGCCATCGCGACATCTACACGGCCGTGCTGGCCGGCGACCGGGCCGCGGCCGTGGCCGCCGTACACGCCCATTTCGAGGGCGTACGCAACCGGGTGGCCAGGATCGGCCGCTAGTAGGCGCTGAGCCGCTCCACGCGGGGATGCCAGCGCGTGCGCCACTCCCCGTACCACCTGGCGAACCAGGGGTGGGCTCCGGCCAGCGGCATGATGTACGCGACGGTCTCCAGGTAGTAGCGCCGCTGGAACCGCCACGGCATCCGCTGCAGCTCCTGCACGTTGCTCACCCGGTCGGCCAGCTTCACGAACACGGCGCGCAGCGGCGCCTGCACGAGCGAGCTCAGGTAGTCGGCCTTCGCGACCCCGCGGGGCCTGGTCGCCCACCGTACGAGCTCGGCCACGTCAGGGCCGAACCTGCGCGCGACCTCCGCCTCGGTGCACGGCGTGTCCTCCAGCACGTCGTGCAGCACGATCGCCACGAGCACGTCCCTGTCGGTCAGCTCGGCGCCGACCACGGCCACCTCCAGCGCCTCGAGCAGATGCTCCAGGTACGGGCGCCCGGTGGGCCGCTGCTGCACCCCGTGCCGCGTGCGGGCGAACGCCACCGCGTCGCGCAGGGACTCCGTGGTCCCGGGCGGAAGCGCCTCGCTCAGGGGGCCCTCCGCCTGCGCCCAGGACGACCAGCTCGTGAAGATCTCCATCCCGCTCCCCTCGACCCCGCGTGTCCTAGGCTGAGAATATGGCCGAGATCGCCGTCGCCGACGGCTCGTGGACGTTCAACGGCGAGTTTCTGCGCATCGTCCCCGGAAGCGACAAGGGCGTGCACGAGCTGCGCAGGACGCTGGGCGAGGTCGTGGTGCCGCTGGAGGCGATCGCGAGCATGGCGTTCGAGCCGTCGCGCAAGGGCGGCCACGTGCGGATGCGGCTGCGGAAGGGGGCCGACCCGCTCTCCGACGCGGTGGCGGGGCTGCTCGGCCCGCCCGCCGACCCCTACCGGCTGACCGTCCCCAAGAGCCGCGCGGGCGCGGCCGAATACTTCGCCGACGAGGTCCGCGACACCCTGCTCGTCTACCAGACGCCCACCGCCGCCTGCGACGACTACCTCCTGCCCGGTCCCTCCGTGCCCGTCTCGGCCACGGCGGGCGACGGCACCGCGCTCTTCGACGGGGAGCGGGTGCGGCTGGAGTGGACCGGGTTCGCGAGCACGGAGAAGGAGAAGGCGGGGCCGCAGGAGTTCCCGCTGTCGGACGTGGCCGGGGTGGAGTGGAAGCCGCAGTCCGGCATGGGGTACGGCACGCTGCGGTTCCGCGTCAAGGACGAGGGACCCGCGCAGCCGCCGCAGAAGGACCTCCACTGCGTGTCGTGGGGCATCCAGCGCTTCGGCGGCACGACCGCCCTGGTCGCCGCGGCCGTGCTGGCCCGGCTGCCGCGGGAGGCCGAGCTGCCGCCGCCTCCGCCGCCGCCCGTCTCCGACGACGTGCACGACGCGGTCCTGCGCCGACTGAAGGAGCTCGGTGAGCTGCACCGGTCCGGGGTGCTGACAGACGAGGAGTTCGCGGCGGCCAAGCAGGCCATGATCCGCCGCCTCCAGGAGACGTGACCCCCGTGTGGTCAGTGCCTCCGCGGCCGGTGGAAAATATGGCCAGATGCCCGTGATCGGAGGATGAGCGTGACCCACGACGAAGAGAAGCTCCTGCGCCGTGCCATCGAGCTGGCCGCGGAGGCCCGGGCCGGCGGCAACCCGCCGTTCGGCTCGCTGCTGGCCGGCCCGGACGGGTCGATCCTGGTCGAGGAGCGCAACAGCTCGCTCACCGACCGCGACATCACCGCGCACCCGGAGCTGAAGCTGGCCCGGTGGGCCGCCCGGGAGCTCGACCCCGCCGCCGCGGCCACGACCACGATGTACACCAGCTGCCAGCCCTGCGGGATGTGCGCGGGCGCGATCGCCCGTTCCGGCCTGGGGCGCGTCGTCTACGCGCTGTCCGGCGAGCAGCTCGACGGCCTCAAGCCGCCGGGCACCGCCTTCGTCGACGCGCCCGCCGAAGGTCCGGCCCTGTACGACGAGGCACGCGTACCCGTCGAGGGCTACTACGCCTGACCCCGTCCCGCGCCCGGCCTCCAGACGGAGCCGGGCGCCCAGCCGGTGCGCCCCGCCTGTGCGGGCCGTCAAAGGCCACGCAGGCGGGCCACGCCGTCGCGGCGGGCCTGGTCGGCCACCGCCGCGGCCACCGCCGGCACCACCCGCGGGTCGAACGGCTCCGGGATGATCCGCTCCACCGACAGCTCCTCCTCGATCACGGTGGACAGGGCGTGCGCCGCGGCCAGCTTCATGTTCTCGGTGATCTCCACAGCCCGCGCCGACAGGGCGCCCCTGAACACGCCGGGGAAGGCGAGCACGTTGTTGATCTGGTTGGGGAAGTCGCTGCGCCCGGTGGCCACGACGGCGGCGTGCTCCCGCGCGATCTCCGGGTGGATCTCCGGCTCGGGGTTGGACAGGGCGAACACGATCGCGTCCGGCGCCATCGACGCGACGGCCCGCTCGCTGACCGTGGCGCCCGACAGGCCGACGAAGACGTCCGCCCCCGCCATGGCCTCCTCGGTCGTGCCGGTGTGACCCGACCGGTTCGTGCAGGTGGCGATCAGCGCCTTGTACGTGTTGAGGTCCTTGCGGCCCTGGTGGATCACCCCCCTGCTGTCGGACACGACGACCTCGGCGATGCCGGCCCTGACCAGGGTGCCGGCGACCGCGAGCCCGGAGGCGCCCGCGCCGGCCACGACGGCCCGCAGGTCCCACAGCCGCCGGCCGGTCAGCCTGGCCGCGTTGCGCAGCGCGGCCAGCACCACGATCGCCGTGCCGTGCTGGTCGTCGTGGAAGACCGGGATGTCCAGCCTCTTCTTGAGCCGGCGCTCCACCTCGAAGCAGCGCGGGGCGCTGATGTCCTCCAGGTTGATGCCGCCGAAGGACGGAGCCAGGCGGACGATCGTGTCCACCAGGTCGTCGACGTCCGTGCAGTCCAGGCAGATGGGCACCGAGTCCACGCCCCCGAACTGCTTGAACAGCAGCGACTTGCCCTCCATGACCGGCATGGCCGCGGCCGGGCCGATGTCGCCGAGCCCGAGCACGGCGGTGCCGTCGGTGACCACGGCGACCACGTTGGACCGCCAGGTGTAGTCGTCGGCCAGCTCGGGCCGCTCGGCGATGGCCGTGCACACGCGGGCCACCCCCGGCGTGTACGCGAGCGACAGGTCGCCGGCGTCGCGCACCGGCACCGAGGGGCGCGTCTCCAGTTTTCCGCCCGCGTGCAGGCGGAAGGCGGGGTCCTGGTCGAGCAGCGTGGCCAGGCCGAGGGCCGGCGCGGTGATCTCGCTCGTCATCCGGAGCTCCTAGAACCGCAGCAGCCGGCCGGACGGGGTGCGCGTGTCCGGCTCCTCATTTCGCACCGTGATCCGTGTGGCCTTTCTCAGCCGTATGCGTTTCATGACGTCCGGGCCTTTCCCCTGGATGTGATTAACAGCACATCCCGAGTGTCACACGGTCGGCAATTCCCGGTTACCCCATGACCCCCCTATATCGGAGCCGTCCCCTGGTGGCGGTACGCGGCGGTAGGGGTCGTCCGGCGCCGGAGCCGGCCGGCGCGCCGCGAACTCCTAGATCTCGGCGCATGACCGTTTAAGGGTTCGCTAGGGGTGGGAAAGCCGCGATTCAATATGAGCTCGGCTTTATCCCGACGACGGGCTGACCCCCTATCAACCGTTCGGAGGATGTTGGCGGCCGCCGGCCCCGATGATGCTCTTAGACATGACAGTCATCGAGATCGAGGGCATGAGCAAGAGCTACCGAGGCAGGCAGGTCCTGGAGAACGTGTCCCTGAAGGTGGAGAGAGGCGAGATCTTCGGGATCGCCGGCCCCAACGGAGCGGGCAAGACCACCACCGTCGAGTGCGCGTCGGGCCTGCGTGACCGCGACGGCGGCGTCCTGCGCGTGCTGGGGCTGGACCCGCGGGCGGACCGGCGCCGGCTGCTTCCGCGCATCGGCGTCCAGTTACAGGAAGCGGCCCTTCCCGACGCGCTCAAGGTCGGCGAGGCGCTGAAGCTGTACGCCTCCTTCTACGACAGGCCCGCCGACTGGCGGGTGCTCATGGAGGAGTGGGGGCTGACCGAGCGGCGGCGCTCCAGCTTCGCGAGCCTGTCGGGCGGCTGGAAGCAGCGCCTGTTCATCGCGCTGGCCCTGGTCGGCAACCCCGAGGTGGTCTTCCTCGACGAGCTCACCACCGGCCTGGACCCCGCCGCCCGCCGCATGACGTGGGGTCTGGTCCGCGGCATCCGCGACCGCGGCGTGACCGTGGTGCTGGTCACCCACTTCATGGACGAGGCCCAGGCGCTGTGCGACCGGATGGCGATCATCGATCACGGCCGCGTCATCGCCCAGGGCACCCCGGGCGAGCTGATCGCCCAGGGGCGTGCCGAATCGCTGGAGGACGCGTACTTCGCGCTGACGGAAGGGCAGGCGGCATGATGAGAGGCATCACCCAGACCATCGGAGTCGAGCTCAAGCTGATCGTGCGGGATCCGATGTCGGCGTTCTTCGCGCTGGCCTTCCCGGTGATCATGCTCTGGGTCAAGCTGCGCAGCGGCAAACCCCTTCCCGGCGGGCTGCCGGCGGTGGACGCCACGGTGCCGATGCTGAGCGTCTTCGTCATCGGCCTGGCGGCGCTGGTCATCCTGCCGGCCACCCTGGCCAACCACCGCGAGCGCCGGGTGCTGAAGCGCTTGCTGGCCACCCCCGCCTCGCCCGGCATGCTGTTCGGCGCCCAATGGGTCGCGCACATGCTGCTGGCCGTGCTCGGCACGGTGCTGCTGGTCGCCATCGGCCTCGTCGCCTACGACCTGACGACCCCCGCCGACCTCGGCGCCGTGGTCGTGGCCTGGCTCCTGGCCGCGCTGAGCCTCAGCGGCATCGGCTTCCTCCTCGGGGCCGTGGTCCCCTCCGGACGCGCCGCGACCGTGATCGGGCTGAGCCTGTTCTTCCCGATGGTCTTCATCTCCGGCGCGGTGATCCCGCGCGAGACCATGGGCGAGAGCATGCGGGCGATCGGCGACCTGACCCCCATGGCCCCCGCCGTCCAGGCGATCCGCGACGGCTGGGAGGGCCACGCGGCCTCCCCGCTGTCGCTCGCCATCATGATCGCGATCTGCCTCGTCGCCGGCGGCGTCGCCGTGAAGGCCTTCCGGTGGTGAGCGGCGTCGGGCCGGGGCCGGTGGACACGTCCGCCGGCCCCGGCCCTTCCCGGTGGGACCGGGTCTGGCCCTTCCTGCCCTACCTGTTCATCGCGCTCCCTGCCGGTTTCTCCCTGCTGCGGGACTGGCGGCTGGAGACGCTGGTCCTGGCGCTGATCGGGGTGGCCTGGCACTGGTACCTGGTCGGGGCGCACCCGGAGTGGACCAGGCGCCGCCCCGTCGCGCTCGTCTACTTCGTCGGCCTGCTCGCCGTCGTCGGAGCGCTGGTCAGCATCGACTCGGTGTTCACGGTGGCCGGTCCGGCGGTGTTCATCCAGTCCTTCGCGCTGCTGCCCCGCTGGTGGGCCTACGCCGGGGTGGTCGCGACCGCCGGAGTGCTGGTCTCGACGCGGCCGGAGGCCGGGCGGAGCCCGGGTCAGCTGCTCTTCTCGTTCCTGGTCGCGACGCTGGTCGCCGCCACGGTCGGCCTGGTGGTCCAGACCATCTCCGACCAGAACGAGAGCCGCAGAGTGATGATCGCGCAACTCCAGGAGACCGGCGCGAAGCTGGCCGCCCTCGCGGCGGAGAACGCGGACCTGCAGGCCCAGCTGCTGACCAGGGCCCGCGAGGCCGGGGTGCTCGGGGAGCGGCAGCGGCTGGCCAGGGAGATCCACGACACGATCGCGCAGAGCCTGACCGCCATCGTCACCCAGGTGGAGGCCGCCGAGGACGCGCTCGACGACGTCGAGGCCGCCCGCGCCCGCCTCGACACGGTCCGCACGCTGGCCAGGGACAGCCTGCAGGAGGCCCGCCGCTCGGTGCAGGCGCTGCGCCCGGCGCCGCTGGCCGGGTCGCAGCTGCCCGCCGCCCTCCGGGACGTCTCCGCCAAGTGGTCGCGGGCCGGCGGCGTGCCCTCGTCCGTGGAGGTCACCGGCGAGGCCCGGCCGCTGCACGCGGAGGTGGAGGTCACCCTGCTGCGGGTGGCGCAGGAGGCGCTGTCGAACGTCGCCAAGCACGCTTCGGCCGGACGGGTTGCCCTCACTCTGTCGTACATGGAAGATGTCGTGGTGCTGGACGTACGCGACGACGGAGCCGGTTTCGCCCCCGAGCCACCTGGCCGCCCGGCCGCGCCCGCCTCAGAGACGGGCGGTTTCGGCCTCCTCTCCATGCGCCAGCGCGTGACCAGGCTGGCGGGCGACTTCCAGATCGAGTCGGCCCCCGGCGAGGGCACCGGCGTCTCCGCCACCCTCCCCGCCCTCCCCGCCGTTCCCGCAGAAGAGCCGTCGGGCCGATCCGGAAACGCCGGGTGAGACATGCCGATTCGGCTGATCATCGTGGACGATCATCCGGTGGTCCGCGACGGGCTGCGCGGGATCTTCACCGGCGACGGGTTCGAGGTGGTCGGGGAGGCGGGCGACGGGCTCGAGGCGCTGGCCGTGGTGGAGCGGACCGACCCCGACGTCGTGCTCACCGACCTGCGCATGCCGAGGATGACGGGCGCGGAGCTCATCCGCCGGCTGCGCGAGCAGGCGCCCGGCGTGCGCGTGCTCGTGCTGACCACGTTCGATGACGACGCGGACGTGCTGCCGGCCATCGAGGGGGGCGCGACCGGCTACCTGCTCAAGGACACCCCGCGCGCCGAGCTGCGCCGCGCCGTGCAGGCGGCGGCGCGCGGCGAGACCGTGCTGTCCTCCTCCGTCGCCGGCGTGCTGGCGCAGAAGCTGCGCGCGCCGCGTCAGCAGCCTCTCAGCCCCCGCGAGCTGGAGGTCCTGTCGCTCATCTCCCGGGGCGCCACCAACCGCGAGGTGGCCAAGAAGCTGTTCATCACTGAGGCCACCGTGAAGACGCACCTGCTGCACATCTTCGCCAAGCTCGACGTGAACGACCGCGCGGCCGCCGTCGCCGCCGCCTACGAGACGGGCCTGCTGCGGCCGGGCGCCGGCGGCTGAGCCCGGCCTCCGGTACGATCAAAAAAGCCCAGGCCACCTGGGTGACCTGGGCTTTCGCTGTGCGCCGCCAGGGACTCGAACCCCGGACCCGCTGATTAAGAGTCAGCTGCTCTGACCAACTGAGCTAGCGGCGCAACAGGTGTAACTGTATCAGCCGCTGAGCCCTGCCCGCACATCATCCGAGCCGCCCCGCCAACCTCCCGTACGCTCCCAGCACCAGGTCCCAGAACCCCTTGACGTCGAGCGACGTGGCCACGAGCGCGTTCGCGTCCTGCTCGCTCACCTTGAAGTCCGTCACGGTCATCCCCCGCGTGTACAGCCCGGCGGTCTCGACGTTCACCACGGCGGGGACGCAGGTGAAGAGGGAGGGGTCGAGCACGTACGCCACCGCGCACGCGTCATGGATGGCGGGGCCCCCCTCGGCCGTCACCACCCCGTAGAACTGCGCGGCCGGCACCAGCAGCTCGGCCAGCTTGCCGAGGGGCCGCATCCGGTCCAGGACGTCCGAGGTCACCACGGCGGACAAGGTCACGTCCAGCCCCAGCATCCGCACCGTCCACCCGGCGCCGAAGACGATGGCGGCCGCCTCCGGGTCGGCCAGCATGTTGAACTCGGCCGCCGGGTTGGAGTTGCCGCGTGTGAACGAGCCGCCCATGATCACCAGTTCGCGGGCCCACTCCACGACGCGCGGCTCGCGGCGTACGGCGAGGGCGATGTTCGTCAGCGGGCCCACGGCCACCAGCGTGATCTCGCCCGGGGCGGCCTTCAGGGTGTCCACGATGAAGTCCACCGCGTGGCCGTCGGAGGGCCCCCGCTGCGGCGTGGGGAGCACCGCGCCGCCCAGGCCCGTGGTGCCGTGCACGCGGGTGGCGCGCACGGCCTCGCCCAGCAGGGCGCCGGCGCTGCCCGGCGTCACGGGGACATCCCCCATTTCCAGGAACTCCCGCAGGGCGAGGGCGTTCGCGGTGGTCAAGGAGAGATCTACGTTGCCGCCCACGGTGGTCACGCCCACCACGTCCAGGGAAGGGGATCCGGCCGCCAGGGCCAGGGCGAGCGCGTCGTCGATGCCGGGGTCGCAGTCAATGAGGACTTTCTTCACGTAAGGGGAGCTTACGCATAGATCGGGCCGGGCAGTTCCCCCAAAGCTGCCCGGCCCGATCGTTGGCGGTCCAGGCCGGCGATTCCCCCAAAACGCCGGCGGTCCCGCACTGGCGAACCGCGGTCCCCCTCCGCGTCCGCTTCGGTGAAGGTCTATTGGCCTCTTGACCTGCTACAACGTTACCGAGACGAATGCAACGGTCGCGTCATAACGGGGTCGAATATCTGTTTAATCCGACTACGGAAGCTCCAACCGAACCTCCGTACCTTCTTGCAACGACCTGCTCACCGTGCAGTACTTCTCGTGCACCCGCTCCGCGACCGCCCTGAACACCTCGCCGGCCTCCTCCGAGGGCAGCTCGACGTCATACGTGACGGTGACCGGGCCGAGCTTGCTCGGCTCGACCTTCTCCGCCTGCACCGTCATCGCCAGGCGGACCAGCCGGTGGCCCCGCTTGGCGGTCAACGGCTCGACCGTCACGATGTTGCATCCGCCTATCGCCGCCAGCAGCAACTCCACCGGGGTGAACACCCCGTCCTCGTCCCCGCCACCCATCCGCACCTCGGCGCCGCGGGCGTTCGTGGCCCGGAATCCGCCGTCGTCAGTCCGTTCGACACGCACGTTAGCCATGTTTCAGACCCTACTCAGAAACCTTTAATGTTCGTTCAGGATCGTGAGAGGCATGGCTAGCGAGGCGAATGCGAACCACGGTCCCGTCCTGTTCTGGTGCGGCGTCGCGGTTGCCGAGTTCGGGGCGATCCAGCCGGGCTTCGGTTATCCGTGGCGGCCCACCGCCTACGCCGCCGCGGCGCTGCTCGTCGCGCTCGGCGTGCTCACCGTCAAGGCCGCCGACTACCTCCGTACCGAGGAGGCCAGGCAGCGCCTGCGGCTCGGCAGCTATCTCGCCGGCGCGCTGCTGGTGGCCCACCAGTTCAGCTCCTCGGCATATGTGACCGAGCTGAGCCGCGCGGGCTCGCTCATCCTGTACGCGATGGCCGCCGTCATGGCGGTCTGGAGCCACCAGGTCGTCCACACGACCAGGCCGACCCTGCTGATCGCCACCGGCCTCGACGCGGCCGCCCTGCGCGAGCGGCTGACCGGGGCGCCCGACACCGTGGCCGTCTACCGGACCGAGCGGGCCACCGACGAGCTGCGCGACCTGGAGGCCCGATACGGGCTTATCCTCATCGAGGGCGCCGAGCACGACCCGCGGGCCAAGGAGCGGCTGAGCGCCTCCGGCCTGAGCCGCCAGATTCCCGACATCGCCGAGCGCGACGTGGTGGTGGCCGGTCCGCGGCAGTTCAAGAGGTACGTGGGCGGCGCATTGTCACGCCTCGCTGTCCCGAGATCACAGGTTCATTTCAAATCTCGGCAAAAGGTTTAGCTCCACATTACGCGCCATCTGCAACGGTGGGCTGCGGACAAGGAGGCAAGGTGACGACTTTCCCCGGAAGCGCCCGTGTCGAGATGGTCATGGGCATGCCGGTCAGTGTGGACATCCGCACCGCTCTCCCGGCACGCGAGCTGGCGCCCCTGCTGGATGACGCGTTCTCCTGGTTGAGGTGGGTGGAAGACACCTTCAGCCCGGTAAAAGAGGACAGCCAGATCGGCCGGCTCAACCGCGGCCAGACGATCAGGCAGATCCCCGAGCTCATCGAGGTCCTCCACCGCTGCGACGAGATCAGCCTGGCCACCGACGGCTACTTCGAGGCCCGCATCAACGGCGTCATCGACCCGTCCGGCTACATCAAGGGCTGGGCGCTCGAACGGCTTTCCCGCGCCCTGGTCAACGCGGGCGCGGGCGACCACCGCATCAGCGCGGGCGAGGACATCAGGGTGCGCGGCTCGGCCGCCCCCGGCAAGCGCTGGCGCGTCGGCATCCGCGATCCGCGCAAGGACCTGGTCCGCAAGGTCGTCTTCGCCCACGACCTCGGCATCGCCACCTCCGGCGGCGCGCCCATCGTCAACCCGCACACGGGGGCCGTGGAGGAGGGGCTCGGCTCGGTCACCGTGATCGGTCCCGACCTGGGCATGGCCGACGCGTACGCCACTGCCGCCTACGCCATGGGGCCCATGCTGGCCAGGCGCTTCGCGGCCGACCTGGCGGCGGCGGGGCCGTACCAGACGATGATCATCACCCGGGACGGGCAGGAGGTCAGCACGCCCGGCTTCGCCGAGTACAGCGGAGCCGAGGCCCGCCTGGCGGGCTGAGCGCGCTCGCATGGTTACGGAGGGTGGCCCGCGTCGACCCCGCGCGGTCACCCCCGGCGCCCCCTGCCGCGCGGTCAGGCGTCGGGGTGTTTGCGCAAATAGTCGATGTAGATCGGGCGCAGTGCCTCGCCCAGCTGGCCCTCGCCGGAGGCGATGGCATCGCTGAGCAGCGCGGAGACCCTGCTGAGGTCGTTGGCGGTCTCGGTGCCGTGACCGCTGGCGGCCTCGGCGGCCGGGATCACCTTCAGCAGGTCCCAGAGGAACCCCAGATCCCCGTGACGTACGGCGTAGCGCACCGCCCGATCGTGCAACTCGTCGGCCGGCAACGACTCGAGCCCGTTCGCGTCCATCTCGCTCCCTCCCCATGGACGCCTCTTCCCGAGTTGGACCGATCATAACCGGCGACTACTCACGGTAACCGTTGGGAATCGTAGTGGCCGCGCCACTATCGGAGTGCCGTTCTGAAGTGGGAGGATCAAGCAGCGTGAGATTCATCATCAGAACCATCGCCGCGGCGGCGGCCCTGTGGGTGGCCATCCAGCTCGTCCCCGGCATCGAGGTCAGCACCTCCCCCAACTCCGCCAAATACTGGGGCGTCCTCCTGATCGTGGCGTTGATCTTCGGCATCGTGAACGCGATCGTCAAGCCCATCGTCAAGGCCCTTGGGTGCGCGATCATCGTCCTGACGCTGGGCCTGTTCCTCCTCGTGATCAACGCGGCCATGCTGCTGCTGACGAGCTGGATCTCGACCCAGCTCGACATCCCCTTCCACGTCGACAACTTCTACCCGGCCGCCTTCTGGGGCGCGATCATCATCAGCGTGGTGAGCTGGCTGCTGGGCCTGTTCATTCCCGACGGCGACTGAGCCGCCGGTGGAGCTCGACGGCGCCGGCCTGACCTGCGCGCAGGTCCACGAGGCCGCGTACGACGGGGCCCGGGTCACGATCGCATCCCTCGATCGGGCCCGGGCCGCGTGGGCCACCGCCCAGGAACTCACCGGCCCCGTGTACGGGCGGAGCACCGGCGTGGGGGCCAACAGAGGCGTCATCCTCGAAAAACCCGGCCTCGACCTGCTGCGCAGCCACGTGTGCGGAGCCGGCCCGCTGATCCCGCCGGCCCGCGCCCGGGCCATGCTCGTGGTGCGGCTCAACCAGCTCCTCGCCGGCGGCTCCGGCATCGACCCGGCCGTCCTGCCGGTGCTGGCCGAGGCGATCAACGGCGGGTTCACCCCGCCGATCCAGACGTACGGCGCCATCGGCACCGGCGACCTGTCCGCCCTGGCCACCACGGCCCTGTGCCTGCTGGGCGAACTCCCCTGGCACCCCGAATCCCCCGCCTCCCCCGCTCCCCACTTCCTCTTCGCCCCTGAGGACGCGCTGCCGTTCATCAGCTCGGGAGCCGCCACGCTGGCCGACGCCGCCATCGCCTGCCACCGCCTCCGTCTTCTCCTGGAGGCCGTCGTCGACGTGGCCGCGATGTCGTTCACCGCCGTGGGCGCCTCCGCCGAGCCGCTGGCCGCCGCCGTACAGGAGGCCCGTCCCCACCCCGGCCAGGCCGCCGTGGCCGCCCGCCTGCGCGGCCTGCTCACCCAGGAGCTGGCGACCCGCGTGCAGGACCCGTACGGCTACCGGGCCTTCGCCCAGGTCCACGGGACCGCCGTGGACGCCCTCGACCGGGCCACGGCCGCCATCGAGATCGACCTCAACGCCGCCGCCGAGAACCCCCTCATCTCCGGCTCCCTGGCCTGGCACAACGGCAACTTCCACTCGGCCCCGGTGGCGCTGGCGCTCGACGCGCTGCGCGCCGCGCTCGTACAGACGGCCCAGCTCAGCGCCGCGCGCCTGGCCACCCTCATGGACCCCGCCTACACCGGCCGCCACCCTTTCCTCGCCGACCGCCCGGGGGCGTCGGGGGCGCTGATCCTGGAGTACGTGGCTCAGGACGCCCTGGCCGAGCTCCGCCACCTCGCGACTCCGGTGACGACGGGGGTGGCGGTGATCTCCCTGGGCACGGAGGACCACGCGGGCTTCGCCACACAGGCGGCCCGCCACGCGCTGCGCTGCCTGGAGCCCCTGGAAATCGTCCTGGCCTGCGAGCGCACCGCCGCCCTGCGCGCCCTCAACACCCCCACCCCCGACCGTCCCCTCACCGACGACCTCACCACCTCCCGCCACGCCCTCACCCAGCACCCACCCCTCTGACCCACCCGCCACCCGGGGGGTCACGGCGAGCAAGCGCACGGACGGCCGAAGGGGCGTCAGGGCACCCGGGCCACCGACCCCCGTTCGCGGAGGGTGGGAGCCTGGACGACGCGCCGGCGCCGGGTCCCCCCGTCCGTCGCGGCCGAGATGAGGCGGACCGCGGCCTTGACGATCCCGTCGATGTCCCAATCGACGGTCGTGAGGCCCGGCGTGAGCAGCCCGGACATCGGGTGGTCGTCATACCCCATGACCGAAACGTCCTCGGGAACGGACAGCCCCAGCTCCTGAGCCGCCGCGTAAACCCCGTAGGCGATCGAGTCCGCGAAGCAGAACACCGCGCTCGGCCCCTGGCCGGCCAGCAGCTCCCGCGCCGCGGCCGTGGCCCCCGCCAGCCCCTGGGGAGCGGTGGCGACCTCGATGTCCAGCCCCAGCCGGTCGGCCTCGGCGGTGACGTGCAGGTCGGCGGGCCGGTCGGGCGTGCTGGCCCGGGTCGGGGTGAGGACGGCGACGCGCCGGTGGCCCAGCGCGCGCAGGTGCTCCAGCGCCAGCGTCACGCCCCGCCGGTTGTCGAAGACGACCTCCCCGGCCGTGCCCGCGATCGAGTCGCCGATCGCGACCACCGGCAGCGACTCGCACAGCTCGGGCCAGAACGCCGCCGCCGGATCGATCGGCTGGACGATGAGGCCGTCGACGCGCTGGTCGCGCAGCCGCTGGGCGAAGGCCCGCTCGCGGGCGGGGTCGCCCACCGCGTCAAGGATCAGGGCATAGCGATCCTTCTCCCGCAGCCCCCGGCTGATGCCGACCGCCAGGGACTGCTGCCACAGGTCCTCCAGCGAGCCGCACAGCAGGCCGATCATGCCGGTGCGCCCGCTGGCCAGGGCCCTGGCGATGGGATCGGCCTCGTAGCCCAGCTCGGCCGCCGCGGCGCGTACGCGCTCCATGGTCTCCTCGGAAACCTGCAGGCCACGCAGCGCATACGAGACGGCAGCCGGTGACAGGCCCGTGGCCTGAGCCACCTCCCGGATAGTGGCTCTCTTGCGAGGCATTAAGCCAGCCTATTCGCTGGCAGCGACAGAACCGATTTCGCGTCACGGGATTGTCGGCTTTGCCCTCCATAGTGAACATCTCCCGCCGAACCGATGCCGCACCGGGAAGGCCGGGCCGGTCGGCGTTCCCGGGGTCCGGCGACAGCCGTCCGAGCCGTTGACAACAGCCTTGTGAAGCGGTTCACTGAACCGTATCACTGAAACGCTTCACAGCCCGGTGTCGCAAGGTGGCGCGGGTTACCTGTAATGTTAGTAGGGAATAGGGGAAGGAGGAGCCGTGAGCATCGACGTCCATCAGCACGTCTGGACGCGCCCGCTCGTCGACGCGCTGCGCGCT
This sequence comes from Nonomuraea sp. NPDC005650, assembly GCF_040605375.1. NCBI lineage: Bacteria > Bacillati > Actinomycetota > Actinomycetes > Streptosporangiales > Streptosporangiaceae > Nonomuraea > Nonomuraea sp. NPDC005650. Next base: position 21,988 of record NZ_JBEXCR010000024.1, on the reverse strand, counting down.
CGCTCGGCCCCTCCCCACGTCGACGGCTGGACGTTGTTCCTCGACGGCGAGGCCCCGTACGAGATCGACCCCCATGACCTGGAGCACCGCGACACCACCGGCCTGGAGCTGGCGCTGGTGTCGCCGTCGAGCCCGCTGGGCATCGAGTTCCTGCCGCCCGAGGAGTCCTGGCCGGTCGTCGACGCCTACCACGACGGCGCGCTCGCGCTGGGCGAGCCGTTCGGGGCCTGGGCGTCCACGTGCCTCAGCCGGCCCGACCCCGAGCGCCTGGCCCGGGACCTCGACCGCGGCTTCGCCGGGCTGCAGATCCCCGCGACGGCCGTGCCCGACGACGGCCTGCTCGAGGTGCTGACCGACAGGGACCTGCCGCTGTTCGTCCACCCGGGCCCTGCCGCGAAGACCCCGGGCACGCCGCCCTGGTGGCCGGCCGTGGTGTCGTACGTGCAGCAGTTGCACGCCGCCTGGCACTACTTCCACGCCGTCGTCCGGCCCAGGCACCCCGAGCTGCGGGTCTGCTTCGCGGCGCTCGCGGGGCTGGCCCCGCTGCACTCGGAGCGCCTGATCGCCAGGGGCGGCGGCACCCGCGGCCTGGTCGATCCCGACTTCTTCGTGGAGACCTCCTCCTACGGCCCCCGGGCGATCGACGCGATCGTCCGCGAGCTGGGCATCGACGTCGTCGTCAACGGCTCGGACGCCCCTTACGCCACCGCACCCGACCCCGGGCTCGGCGCGGCCGCCGGCCACGCCATCCGGGTCGCCAACCCCCGTCGTCTATTGAGCAGAAAGGAGACTCGTACGTGAGCACGAAGCAGATCCAGGACGGGGGCACCTGTGCCCAACTGCCCGAACGCACGCTCGACCGGCGCGAACTGCGCGACCTGGTGAACGAACTGGCCGCGCATCCCGAGGAGTGGCGGGACCAGGTGGAGTTCCCCGAGGACGGCGGCAGGCATTACGCCTCGCTCTACCGCGACGCGTACGTGGACGTCTGGCTGCTCTGCTGGCGCCCCGAGGACGACACCGGCTGGCACGACCACGACATCTCCTCCGGCGCCGTCCACGTGGTGCAGGGCGCGCTGGCGGAGTGCAACCCGCGCATCGGCGGCGAGCACCTGGAGACCGTGGTCTCGGAAGGGCAGTCGTTCTCGTTCGGGCCCGACCACATCCACCGGCTCAACGGCGCGGTGGACAAGAGCGTCTCCATCCACGCCTACTCGCCACCGCTGTGGCGGCTCGGCCAGTACTCCATCGACGACACCGGCGTCATGCGCCGCGTCTCGGTCAGCTACGCCGACGAGCTCAGGCCGCTGGACGACGTCGTGGTGGCCTGAGCACGCAGCAGCTTCCGCAGGGCTCGACGTCGGGCAGCGTGATCCACAAGCAGCAGGTCCTGCGGAAGTAGCCGTCGCCGGCGGGCTCGATCAGCCCGTCGACCGGCGGGCCGATCTCCTTCAGCAGCCGCAGGTAGTCGCCCGGCACGATCGACGTCAGCGGATGGGCGAACGCCTCCGCGGTGGATCCCCACAGCGTCCGCTCGCCCACCTTGGCGAGCGCGCCGATGGCCGTCACCAGCGGCTGCTGCGACTCGGCCAGCGCCTCGCGGATCGCGGCGGCGCCGGCGGACCAGCTCACCCGCGTGGCCGCGATCGTCACCCCGGCCTCCGACACCTTGAAGTAGGTGTCCGCCGGCCGCATGACCGGCACCCGCCCGTCCAGCGCCCAGCCGAGCGCCATGGGCATCGTGTGCCAGTAGCCGTAGGTCTTCCAGAACAGCGCGGCGCCGACGTGGCGTGGCGCGTTCCAGCGCGCCGCCGTCTCGTCGATCAGCTCAAGCAGCCGCGGGTACGGCTCCCGCAGCAGCTCGGCGACCGGCGTCCAGCTCTCGTCGGGCTCGATGACCAGGCGTGGCTCGACGCCCAGCACCCCGCCACGCGCGTCGGCGACCCGCTGGAGCGTCTCGGTCAGCACCCTGAATCCCCCTAAAGGTTAGCCTTACCTAAGGTAGCAGGCCGTCCCGCGAACCACCCGGCCGCGATCTGCGCCACGAGCACCCCCAGTCCCGCCAGCAGCGGCACCGTCCAGCCGCCCGAGACCTCCCTGAGGAGCCCGAACAGCATCGGCCCCAGCGCCGCGATCACGTACCCGACGGACTGAGCCACGGCCGACAGCGCGGTCACGGTGGCCGGATCGGCGGGCCGCAGCGCGATGATCAGCAAGGCCAGCGCGAACGAGGCCCCCTGCCCGATCCCCAGCACGATCATCCACACCCAGGGCGCGGTCGTGGGGGCCAGCAGCATGCCGAGGTAGCCGAGCACGGTCAGCACCCCGGCGCCGACCACGTACGGCACCTGGGAGTCCCGCCGACCGGCCAGCACGGGGATGGCCAGCGAGGTGACGACCTGGACCAGGTTCGTCAGGCTGAGCAGGTATCCGGCCTGGTCGGCGGGGAGTCCGGCCTCCAGGAAGATCGTCGGCAGCCAGGCCAGCATGACGTAGAAGGTGAGCGACTGCAGGCCCATGAGGGCGGTCACGGCCCAGGTCACGGGGCTCCTGAGCACCGCGCCGAACGGCCTGGGCCCGTTCTGCGCCCCGCTCTGCCCGCGCAGCGCCTGGGGCAGCCAGAACAGCGCGGCCAGCAGGGCGGGCACGGCGAGCAGCGCGGAGACGCCGCGCCAGCCGTACCCGGTGGCGTGCTCGACGGGGATGACCAGCCCCGAGGCGAGGGTGGCGCCGGCCACCACCGAGGCGACGTAGACGCCGGTCATCAGGTTGACCCGGGTGGGGAAGTGCTCCTTGACGACGGCGGGCATGGAGACGTTCATGACGGCGATGGCCGTGGCGGCGAGGGCCGAGCCGAGGTAGAGCATGGGCGCGCCGTCGAGGCCGCGCAGCGTCACGCCCACCGCGATCACCAGCAGGCCGGCCAGCAGCGTGCGGTCGAGCCCGAGGCGCCGCGCGAGCAGCGGCGTGAGCGGCCCGAACACGCCGAGACAGACCACCATGACCGTGGTCACCGCGCCGCCGCCGGCGGGCGACAGGCCCACGTCCTTCATGATCTCGTCGAGGAGCGGGGAGACACCGGCGATGGCGGGGCGCAGGTTGAGCGCGGCCAGCACGACCCCGATCACCAGCGCCGCAGATCTCAACGACATAGAGGACCACTCTCGCATAACGCTTGACAACGTTGTCTACCAGGTCCGGGTGAGGAATGATCCTGGCGTGAGACCGACGATGAAAGACGTCGCCTCGGCGGCGGGCGTGGCGCTCAAGACCGTCTCGCGGGTCGTGAACGGCGAGCCCGGCGTCCACCCGGCCACGGCCGAGCGGGTGCGCGTGGCCATCGAGCGGCTGGGCTACAGCCGCAACGAGAGCGCGGCGGTGCTGCGCAGGGGCAGGACCGCCACGATCGGGCTGGTCATCGAGGACGTGGCCGACCCGTTCTACTCAGGTCTGAGCAGGGCGGTCGAGGACGTCGTCATCGAGCACGGCTGCCTGCTGCTGAGCGGGTCGTCGAGCGAGGAGCCGCTCAGGGAGCGCGAGCTGGTCGAGACGTTCTGCGCGCGCCGGGTGGACGGGCTGATCGTGGTGCCCGCCGGCGAGGACCACACGTACCTGCGGCCCGAACTGGAGGCGGGCACGCCGGTGGTGTTCGCCGACCGGCCGCCGGGCGCGGGGATCGACGTGGACACGGTGCTCGCCGACAACCTGGGCGGCGCCGGGGAGGCGGTCCGCCACCTCATGGAACACGGCCACCGCAGGATCGCCTTCCTCGGGGACACCTCGGGCATCTTCACCGCGGCCGAGCGGCTCAACGGCTACCGGCAGGCGCTCGGAGGGCTGTTCGACGAGCGGCTGGTGTCGATGCGGCCGCCCTCGCCGGAGGCCGTACGCGCGGACCTGGCCCGCATGTTCGCCCTGGACGACCCGCCGTCCGCGCTGTTCACCGGCAACGGCCGCTACACCGTGACGGCGCTGCGGGCGCTGGCGGGGCGCCGGGTGGCGCTGGTGGGCTTCGACGACTTCGAGCTGGCCGACCTGCTGACCCCGGGGGTGAGCGTGGTGGCGCAGGATCCGGCGTGGATGGGGCGGGTGGCGGCCGAGCTGCTCTTCCGCCGCCTGCGCGGCGACGCGGGCCCGCCGGAGCACATCGAGCTGCCGGTACGGCTCATCGCCCGCGGCTCCGGCGAGCTGTCCCCGGTGGGCTGACCGGTCAGACGACCCGCTCGTCCACGCCCACGGCGCCCACGCCGCTGGTGAAGATGCCGCCGCAGTATCCCTGCGACTCCCCCGACGCGCCGGGCGGGAGCGTCACCCACTCGCCCACGACGTCCGGCGCCCGGCCGCAGACCACCACGGCCCGGAACTTCCAGGTCTGGCCCGTGGGGTTGGTGCAGGACGCGATGCCGAGGTCGTTGTCCTGCGCGTGCACGTACGTGTCGCAGCGCAGGACCGTGGCCGCCGCCACGGCGGGCGGCGCCATGTTCCCGGCCATCAGACCGACGGCCACCGCGACGACGAGCATCCCCTTGGACATTGCCCCTCCCCCACCGAAGCACTACCTTGCGCAGTCGATCGTAAGCGCAGAGTAGTTGTCCTGCCTAGAGTTCCCCAATGGCGGCTAGCCTTTTCAGCGGAGGGTGCGGCGCTGGCCCCCCGGGACATCACCGCCTATAGTCGTTTGCGCATCGGTTCAGCAAAAATGTTCACAGGAGCGCGCGCATGAATGCCGCCGACGTCGCACCCGAGACGCAGGCCAGGTTCCCGCTTGAGCTGATGTACGCGGCCGCCCAGCAGTACTACATCGAGGAGGCCACCCAGGGCGACATCGCCCTGCGGCTCGGCGTCTCCAGGGCGACCGTGAGCCGGCTGCTCACCGAGGCCCGCAAGCAGGGCATCGTCGAGATCAAGGTGCACCGGCCCGCCGCGCTCGCGGACGGCCCGCTGGCCGCCGAGGTGGCGCAGGCGCTCGACCTGCAGCGCGTCTACCTGGTGCCCAAGGTCAGCGGCCCGACCCTGGGCCCGTGGCTGGCACCGGCCGTGACCCGCGCGCTGGCGGCGGTCGGGCTGGAGTCCGGCGACGTCGTGCTCGTCTCGTCCGGCACCACGGTCTACGAGTGCGCCCGCGAAGGGCTCGGCCAGTATCCGGGGGTCACGATCGCGCCCGCGGTGGGCGGCCAGGAGGAGCCGCAGCCCTGGTTCCAGACCAACGAGACCACCCGCATCCTGGCCGAACGCGCCGGCGGCGTGCCCGCCTACCTCTACGCGCCCGCCCTGCCCGGCCCCGAGCTGTTCTACTCGCTGCAGCACGAGCCGTCCGTACGCCGGGTCATGGACCTGTGGGCGCACGCCAAGTGCGCCATCGTCGGCGTCGGCTCGGCCCCGCTGATGCGGCAGATGACGCCCGCCCTCATGCCGCGCGACGCCGACAGCCTGCGCCAGGCCGTGGGCGACGTGTGCATGCGCGTCTACGACCGCGACGGCCGGCCCGTCACCTACCCGGGCAGCGAGCGCCTGGTCGCCACCCAGCCGGAGGAGCTGCGCCGCATCCCCGCCACGATCGCGGTCGCGGTGGGCGCCGAGAAGGTGCTGTCCATCGTCGCGGGCGCCAAGGGCGGCTACTTCAACCAGCTCGTCACGGATGTCCCGACGGCAGAGGGCCTGGTGGCCGCCGCACACCAGCTCTGAACATTTTTGCTGGACAAAGTTTCAGAACGCGCGCTACCGTGAGCCGCACCACAGGATGTGCCTGGTTGTGCAGGGCATTGTCCTGTTTCGGGGGCTTTGCGTCAGGAATCCCGGTAGCAAGTGAGGAACGAAACCCGTGAACAGAGCTAAGATGCGGACCTCCGCGTTCGCCGCAGTGGCAGTGCTCGCAGGCTCGGTGCTGGCCGCGTGCGGCTCCGGCTCCGGCTCCGGCTCCGGCTCGACCGGGGGGAACACCAGCGGTGGCGGCGACGTCCAGAGCGCCAAGGTCGCCTTCCTCATGCCCGACCTCGCCTCGACCCGGTACGAGCTCGCGGACAAGCCGCTGTTCGAGGCCAAGATGAAGCAGCTCTGCCCGACCTGCGAGGTCATCTACCAGAACGCCGACTCCGACGCCGCCAAGCAGCAGCAACAGGCCAACTCCGCGCTCGCCCAGGGCGTCAAGGCCATCGTGCTCGACCCGGTCGACTCCGCCGCCGCGGCCACCATCGTCAAGACGGCCCAGTCGCAGCAGGTGGCGGTCATCGCCTACGACCGGCCGATCCCGGCCACGCCCGCCGACTACTACATCTCGTTCGACAACGAGAAGATCGGCGCCATGATCGCCCAGTCCCTGGTCGACCACCTGAAGAAGGAGAACGCCAAGGGCGGGATCCTCCAGGTCAACGGCTCGCCCACGGACGCGGCGGCCGGTCTGATCAAGAAGGGCATCCACAGCGCGGTCGACCCGAGCGGGTTCAAGCTGCTGGCCGAGTACGACACCCCCGACTGGCAGCCGGAGAAGGCGCAGACCTGGGTCAGCGGCCAGATCACGCAGTTCAAGGACCAGATCGCCGGCGTGGTCGCGGCCAACGACGGCACCGGCGGCGGCTCGATCGCCGCGTTCAAGGCCGCGGGCGTGAAGGTGCCGCCGATCACCGGCAACGACGCCGAGCTGGCCGCCGCCCAGCGCATCATCGCGGGCGACCAGTACAACACGATCTCCAAGCCGATCAAGATCGTGGCCGAGGCCTCCGCGAACGTGGCGTGGGAGTTCATGCAGGGCAAGAAGCCCGCGGGCAAGACCACGCTCTACAACACCCCGTCGGAGCTGTTCGTGCCCACGGTGGTGACCACGGAGAACATCAAGGAAGTGCTGTTCGACAGCGGCATCATGAAGGCCGCCGAGGCCTGCACCGGCGAGTACGCCAAGGGCTGCGCCGAGCTCGGAATCAAGTGATGACCGTCCTCTCCCTGCGCGGGATCAGCAAGACCTTCGGCGCGGTGGCGGCGCTGACCGACATCGAGCTCGACGTCGCCGCCGGCCAGGTCGTCGCCGTCGTCGGGGACAACGGCGCGGGCAAGTCGACGCTGGTCAAGATCCTCTCGGGCGTGCACCCGCCGGACGGCGGCACGATCACGTTCGAGGGGAACGAGGTCGAGATCCCCACCCCGGCCGCCGCGCACAAGCTCGGCATCGCCACGGTCTTCCAGGACCTGGCGCTCTGCGAGAACCTCAACGTGATCCAGAACCTGTTCCTCGGCCAGGAGATCCGCCCGCTGCGCCTCAACGACGTGGCCATGGAGACCCGCTCGTGGGAGCTGCTCCGCCAGCTCTCCGCCAAGATCCCGAGCGTACGGGTGCCGGTCGCGGCGCTGTCGGGCGGTCAGCGGCAGACGGTGGCCATCGCCAGATCGCTGCTCGGCGACCCGAAGGTCATCATCCTCGACGAGCCCACCGCCGCGCTGGGCGTGGCGCAGACGGCGGAAGTGCTCAACCTGGTCGAGCGGCTGCGCGAGAACGGCCTGGGCGTCATCATGATCAGCCACAACATGGCGGACGTGAAGGCCGTCGCCGACACCGTCGCCGTGCTGCGGCTGGGCCGCAACAACGGCGTGTTCGACGTGGACCAGGTCTCCACCGAGGACATCATCGCCGCCATCACCGGCGCCACCGACAACGTGGTGTCCAGGCGGGCGCAGAAGGGAGCTCGGTCTTGAGCACAGTGACGACAGACCGTCAGGACGAGCGGCTGCAGAACCGCGACGGGCTGCGCGGCGCGCTCGCCGACGTGGTCGAGCGGGCCCGCGGCGGCGACCTGGGCGTCATCCCCGTCGTGGTCGGGCTCGTGGTCATCTGGACGGTCCTGCAGATCCTGAACCCGATCTTCCTGTCCAGCGCGAACCTGGTGAACCTCACCCTGGAGTCCGCCGCCGTCGGCATCATCTCGCTCGGCATCGTCTGCGTCCTGCTGGTAGGCCAGATCGACCTGTCGGTCGGCTCGGTCAGCGGGCTGTCGGGCGCCGTGCTCGCGGTGCTGTTCGTGGGTCAGGGACTGCCGGTCTGGCTGGCCATCGCCGCCGCGGTGATCATGGGAGCGGTCATCGGCTGGGTGTACGGGCAGCTGTTCAACCGGTTCGGCGTTCCGAGCTTCGTGATCACGCTGGCCGGCCTGCTCGCCTTCCTCGGGCTCCAGCTGTACGTGCTGGGCACCAAGGGGTCGATCAACCTGCCCTTCGACTCGGGCCTGGTGAACTTCGCGCAGCTCGACTTCGTGCCGGCCTGGCTGTCGTACACGTTCGCGGCCATCGCGGCCGTGTGGCTGTTCGTCACCGGATACCTGCACGCGCAGGAGCGGCGCAAGGCCGGGCTCTCGGCCAGGAGCGTGTCCACGCTGGCCGTCAGGAGCGTGGCGCTGCTGGCGGTGCTGGCGTTCGTGGTCTGGTACCTGGGCCAGACGCGCGGTGTGGGCTGGATGTTCGTCTTCTTCGTGGCGCTCGTGCTGATCATGCACTACCTGCTGTCGCGGACGAAGTGGGGCAGGGCCGTCTACGCCGTCGGCGGCAACGTGGAGGCCGCCCGCCGGGCCGGCATCAACGTCAGGGCCGTCTACACCTCGGTGTTCGTGCTCTGCTCGACGTTCGCCGCGGTCGGCGGCATCCTGGCCGCGGCCAGGCTCGCCGCGGCCAACCAGTCCAGCGGCTCGGGCGACGTCAACCTCAACGCCATCGCGGCCGCCGTGATCGGCGGGACGAGCCTGTTCGGCGGGCGCGGCACCGCGTTCGGCGCGCTGCTCGGGATCATCGTCATCCAGTCCATCTCCAGCGGCCTGACCCTGCTCAACCTCGACTCGTCGATCAGGTTCGTGGTCACCGGAGCGGTGCTGCTACTCGCCGTGATCGTCGACTCCGTGTCGCGCCGGTCGAGGACCTCCCACGGCAGGGCCTGATGGCGATCATCTGCGTGGACGCGGGCACCACGGTCATCAAGGCGGTCGGGTATGACGACGAGGGCGCGGAGGCGTCCGTCGCCCGGCGGGAGACGGTGGTCTCCAGGCCCCTGCCCGGCCACGCCGAGCAGGACATGAACGCCGTCTGGGACGCGGTCGCCGCCACCGTGCGCGAGGTCGCCGCCCAGGTGGGGACGGTGGACTTCGTGGCCGTCACGGCCCAGGGCGACGGCTGCTGGCTGGTCGGCCCGGACGGCGAGCCGACCGGGCCCGCGATCCTCTGGAACGACGCCAGGGCGGCCTCCGCCGTGGACGGCTGGACCCGCTCCGGGACCGCGGCCGAGGCGTTCCGGCTCAACGGCTCGTCGGCCGCCTCCGGGCTGCCGCACGCGATCCTGACCTGGCTGCGCGCGAACGACCCCGAGCGGCTGGACCGGTCGAGCGCCATGCTCACCTGCGGCGGCTGGATCTTCGCGCGGATGACCGGAGAGCTGGTCGCCGACGAGTCCGACGCCTCCGCGCCGTACATGGACCTGCGGGCGCGGGCGTACTCCCCCGCGCTGCTGGCCCTGTTCGGGACGGAGTGGGCCGAGCGGCTGCTGCCCCCGATCCGCTCCGGCCACGTCGCCGAGCTGTCCGGGGACGCGGCTCCCGCGCTCGGGCTGCCCGCCGGGACGCCGGTCGTGATGGCCCCGTACGACATCGCCGCCACGGCGCTGGGCGCGGGCGCGGTGCGGGCCGGGCAGGCGTGCGGCATCCTCGGCACCACGCTGTGCACCGAGGTCATCGTCGACTCCGCCGACCTGGCGGGCGAGCCGATCGGGATCACGATCGCGCTGCCCGGCGGCTATCTGCGGGCCTTCCCCACGTTCGCGGGCACCGAGGTGGTGCAGTGGACGTGCCGCATGATGGGGCTGAGCGGCCCGGCCGAGCTGGGCGACCTGGCCCTGCTGAGCGAGCCGGGCGCGCGCGGGCTGACATTCCTGCCGTACATGTCGCCCGCCGGTGAGCGGGCGCCGTTCTCGGACCCGCTGGCCAGGGGGTCTCTGCTGGGCATGTCGTTCGAGCACGGCCGCCCGGACGTGGCGCGGGCGGTGCTCGAAGGGCTGACGATGGTCATCCGCGACTGCCTTGCCGCCACCGGCGCCGCGCCCACGGAGCTGCGCGTGTGCGGGGGCGGTTCGAACAGCACCGCCTGGCTCCAGCTGATCGCCGATGTCACCGGGCTGCCCGTGCGCCGCCCGGCCGACACCGAGGTGGGCGCGCGGGGCGCGTACCTGGTGGGGCTGGCCGCCACCGCCGCCGCCCCGTCCGTCGCGGCGGCCGCCTCGGAGCATGTACGGCTGCGCGACGCGCTCGAACCCAACCCCGCCCGCCAGGCGTTGTACGACCGGCTGTTCGACGACTTCTTGACCCTGCGCCAGACGAACGCGGTCTCCTGGCCGCTGCTGGCCGAGATGAGGGGCCGTACATGAGTGAGCGCAGCGAGCGAACAATCGAACGCAGCCGTTTGACGTTCATGCGACCGACGAAGGAGGGCGCATGAACGTTTGGATAGGCATCGATCTCGGGACCCAGAGCGTGCGGGCGATGGCCGTCGCCGGGGACGGGCGGATGGTCGGGACGGCCGCCCGGCCGCTGACCAGCCACCGCGACGGGCCCCGCCACGAGCAGGACCCCGAGCAGTGGTGGCGCGAACTGGCCGCCGCCACCCGCGAGGCGCTGCGCGACGTGCCGTCCGAGCAGGTCGCGGGCGTGGCCGTGGCCGCCACATCTGGAACGATCCTGCTCACCGACCCCGACGGCCGGGCCCTGACGCCCGCGCTCATGTACGACGACCGGCGCGCCGACGCCGGGCGCGCCAACGAGGTGGGCGCCGCCGTGTGGGAGCGGCTCGGCTACCGGCGCATGCAGCCCAACTGGGCGCTGCCCAAGCTCCTGTGGCTGCTCCGGGACGCCCCCGCGGGGGCGCGGCTCGCGCACCAGAACGACTTCGTCAACCGCCGCCTCGTCGGCCACGAGGTCGCCACCGACCTCAGCAACGCGCTCAAGACCGGCGTGGACCTCATCGAAGAACGCTGGCCGTCCGAGGTGCTGGACGCCCTGGACGTGCCCGCGGAGCTGCTCCCCGAGGTCGTACGGCCCGGCACCCGGCTGGGCGTGGTCTGCGCGGCCGCCGCCGAGGAGACCGGCCTCCCCGCCGGCACGCCCGTGATCGCCGGGACCACCGACGGGTGCGCCGCCCAGCTCGGCGCGGGCGCCACCCGGGTCGGGAGCTGGAACTCCGTGCTGGGCACGACGCTGGTGCTCAAGGGCGTGACGAAGGAGCTGATCCACGACCCGCTCGGCGTCGTCTACTCGCACCGCGCGCCGGACGGCTCGTGGCTGCCGGGCGGCGCGTCGAGCACCGGCGCCGGCGTGCTCTCCCGCGACCTGCCCGGCCGCGACCTCGACGCGCTGAGCGCCCAGGCCGCCGCCCGCCCCGGCCCGCCCGCGAACGTCACGTACCCGCTGGTCTCGCGGGGCGAGCGCTTCCCGTTCGACGCCCCCGAGGCCGAGGGGTTCACGCTCGGCGACCCGGCCGACGACGTCGAGCGTTACGCGGCGATCCTGCTCGGCGCGGCCTTCGTCGAACGCCTCTGCTTCGACTACCTCGACCTGCTCGGCGCCCCCGTGGACGGCGAGATCATCCTGACCGGCGGCGCCACCCGCAGCGCGTACTGGACCCGGCTCAGGGCGGACGTCCTGGGACGTCCCGTGACGCTGCGGGAGAACGCCGAGCCCGCCCTGGGCATGGCCGTCCTGGCGGGCGGCGATCCCGAACAGATGATCAGGACCCGCGCGGTCGTCGACCCGTCGGGCGCCGACCTCACCGAGCCCTACCTGCGTTTCGTCACAGAGCTGGAACGGCGCGGCTGGCTCGACCCGGCCGCCGCCGGACACGCGCGCGAGAGGACCACCCGATGACCGACCTCGTCCTGGTCCGCCACGGCGAGACCGTCTGGCACGCCGAGAACCGCTACGCGGGAGTCAGCGACATCGAGCTGACCCCGCGCGGCCACGCCCAGGCCGCCCAGCTGGCCGAGTGGGCCGGTCAGGCGGGCCTGGCGGCCGTGTGGGCCTCCACGCTCAGCCGGGCCCGGATCACCGCCGCGGCCGCTGCCGACCAGGCCGGCGTGGAGCCGCGTACCGACCCGAGGCTGCGCGAGCTGGACTTCGGCCAGGGCGAGGGCCTGACCTCGGCCGAGATGGCGGCTCGCTTCCCCGAGGCGCGCGCCGCGTTCGAGTCCGACCCGGCCGGGCACCCGCTGCCCGGCGGCGAGGACCCGCACCTGGCCGCCGACCGGTTCGTGGCCGCCCTCGACGACATCGCCGCCGCCCACCCCGACGGGCGCGTGCTGGTGGTCGCGCACACGACCGCCATCAGGCTCGCCCTGTGCCGCCTGATCGGGGTGCCGCTCGGCGAGTACCGGCGGCTGTTCCCGCGCCTGGACAACTGTGCACTCACCGAGCTGCGCCTGCGCGACGGACGGCGGGCCGCGATGCTGCAGTACAACTCCCCGATTGGAGCCGTTCGTTGACCATCCGAGTCCTTGCCGCGGGTGACCACTTCGTCCAGAACCGCCTGCTCATCGACGCGCTCAGGCGCGAGGTCCCCGGCGAGGTGGACATCAGCGAGCTGACGCTCCCGTGGCCGGTCGAGCCGTTCGGCCGGGTGGGCGAGGTCGACGAGGCCTCCGACGTGGAGGACGAGCTGATCGAGGCGCTACGCGGCGTCGAGGTCTGCGTGACCCAGATGGCCCCGTTGACCAAGCGGGTCCTGGACGCCTCCCCCGACCTGCGGCTGTTCTGCGTGAGCCGGGGCGGCCCGGTCAACGCCAACCTGGAGGCGGCCAAGGCGGCGGGCGTGGCGGTGACGTTCGCGCCCGGGCGCAACGCGGTGGCCACCGCCGAGCACACCCTGGCCATGCTGCTGGCCGCCACCCGCAGGATCCCCCAGACGCACAACGACCTGGCGGGGGGCGTGTGGCGGGGCGACTACTACATGTACGACAACGTCGGCCCCGAGCTGGACGGCAGCACGGTCGGCCTGGTCGGCTACGGCGCCATCGGCCGCCGCGTGGCCCGCATGCTCGAAGGCTTCGGCGCGGAGGTCCTGGTCTATGACCCGTACGTGGACGTGCCCGGCCGGGTGGAGCTGGACGAGCTGCTGCGGCGCTCCCACTTCGTCTCCCTGCACGCCCGCGCCACCCCCGAGACCAACGGCATGATCGGCGCGGCCGAGATCGCCGCCATGCCGCGCGGCTCGGTCCTGGTCAACTGCGCCAGGGGCGCGCTGGTCGACTACGACGCCGTGTGCGACGCCCTGGTGTCGGGCCAGCTGTTCGGGGCCGCCATGGACGTCTTCCCGGAGGAGCCCATCCCGGCCGGCTCGCGCCTGCTCACCACCCCGAACCTGATCATGACCCCGCACCTGGCCGGGGCCAGCAAGCAGACGGCCATGAACGCGGCCTCGATCGTGGCCGCCGACGTGGCCCGTTACGTCCGCGGCGAACCCCTGGCCCACGCGGCTACCCCTTGAGCGCCCCCGCCATCAGCCCGCGCATGAAGAACCTGCCCAGCAGGACGTAGATCAGCATCGTCGGGATCGACGACAGGATGGCCGCCGCCATCTGCTGGCTGTACGGGGTGGCCTGCGCACCGGCGATGTTGTTCAGCATCACGGTCGTGGGCCAGCTCGTCGGCCCGGTCAGGAAGACGGCGAACAGGAAGTCGTTCCACAGCGAGGTGAACTGCCAGATGACGACCACCGCGATGGCGGGCGCCGACACCGGCAGCACCACCGACCAGTACGTCCGCAGCATGCCGGCCCCGTCCACCCGGGAGGCCTCGATCAGCTCGTCGGGGATCGTGACGTAGTAGTTGCGGAAGATCAGCGTGCAGATCGGGATGCCGTACACGACGTGGGCCAGCACCAGCCCGGGGATGCCGCCGTAGAAGACGCCCTGCAGCCCGGTCAGCTCGTTCAGCCCCACGAGCAGCTGCACCAGCGGGATCATGACCCCCTGGTACGGGATGAACATGCCGAACAGGAACAGCGTGAACAGCACGTCCGCCCCGGGGAAGCGCCACTTGGACAGCACGTAGCCGTTCATGGAACCGAGCGCGCACGACAGCAGCGAGCCGGGCACGGCCAGCAGCACGCTGTTCCACAGGCCGGGGGCCAGCTTCTCCCAGGCCACCCGCCACGCCTCGGTCGTCCAGGTCTGTGGCAGGTTCCACGCCTGGCCGGGGTCGGCCTCCGTGAGCGGCTTGAAGCTGGTGACCAGCAGCACGTAGATGGGGATCAGGAAGATCACCACGAAGAGGATCAGCAGCCCGAGCCGCAGCCAGGGGAAGACCGCCCGGCGCGTGGCCACCGCCGTCATGAGCGCCTCTCCTGCTCATGGTCGCGCTCACTTGGCCCTCGCTGGTCACGCAAGCTACCGCTCTCGAGCCTCACGTTCGCCGCTCCTGCTCATGGTCGCGCTCACTTGGCCCTCGCTGGTCACGCAAGCTACCGCTCTCGAGCCTCACGTTCGCCGCTCCTGCTCATGGTCGCGCTC
>NZ_JBEXCR010000024.1:0-7372 GCF_040605375.1 Nonomuraea sp. NPDC005650 | reverse complement strand
ACACTTGGCCCTCGCTGGTCACGCAAGCTACCGCTCTCGAGCCTCACGTTCGCCGCTCCTTACGCACGGACCAGATCAGGTACGGGATCACGAAGACCGCCACGCTCAGCACGATGTACGAGGCGATCGTGGCGCCCTTGGCCGGATCGTGCGAGTCGAACACCGCGACCCACATGAACACCGCGGGCACGTCCGTGATGATCTGCTTGCCCGACACCGCCACGATCAGGTCGAACACCTTGAGCGAGATGTGTCCCAGGATGATCAGCGCGGACAGGGTGACCGGCCGGAGCAGGGGCAGCACGACGTACCGGTAGACGCCCCACTCGTTGCAGCCGTCCACCCGCGCGGCCTCCCGCAGTTCCTCGGGCACGCCGCGGAAGCCGGCCAGAAACAGTGCCATGACATATCCGGACATCTGCCAGATGGCGGGGAGCGCCATCGCGGCCATCCCCCAGTCTGGATCCCTGAACCACTGCCACTGCGGCAGCCCGATCCAGTCGAACAGCCGGTTCAGGCCGACCGCCCGCTCCCCCGTCCCCGAGTTCATCAGCCACCGCCACACGATCCCGGTCGCGACGAACGAGATGGCCATCGGGAACAGGTAGATCGCCCGGAATGTCCCCTCGCCCCTGATCCCCTTCTCCATGAGGAACGCCAGCAGCCACCCGAGCAGGAGCGCGCCCAGCACGAACACGACCGTGAAGACGATCGCGTGGTTCACCGAGAGGTGCCATCGCGGCAGGTCCCAGATGTCGATGAAGTTCCGCAGCCCCACGAACTTCCCCTCGGACACCTCATCGTGCTTGTCCGTCATGGCCAGCTGGAAGTTCCAGCCGAGCATGCCGTACACGAAGACGCCGATCAGGATGATCGACGGCGTGACGAGGAGGAGTCCGGGCAGCCACGTGCGTGCCCGCCTCACAAGCATTCCCTCCCACGGGCCCGGCGGGCGCGACGCCCGCCGGAGCCCGACGAGTCATTGAGCGTTGGACTTGGCCGCGTCGGCGAGCCCCTGCTGCAGGGCCTTGACGTCCTTGCTGCCGATGAACAGGCCGACCGACTCGGTGATCGCCGCCAGCCACGGCTGGTTGACCGAGACGCCGTGCTGGATCGACCCGGCGAGCTTGTTGCTCGACCAGTCCTTCAGCGCGTCGGCCAGGTAGTCGGTGTAGAGGGACTGGTCGGCGTCCTTGCGGGCGGGGATGGAGCCCTTCTTGGGGTTGAAGGCGTCCTGACCCTCCTTGCTGGCCGCGACCTTCAGCCAGGCGATGGCTCCGTCACGGTTCTTCGCGCCCTTGGGGAGGGTGAAGCTGTCGGACAGCCACATGTACGTGCCCTCGGTCCCGGGAGCCGGGGCCCAGTCGAAGTCCGTCTTCGACTTCTTGCCCAGGCCGCCCTCCGGCGGGTTGTGGAAGTAGCCGTACGCCCAGTCGCCCATGATGTTGAACGCGGCCTCGCCGTCGGCGACCTGCTTGGCGGCCGGCTGCCAGTCGTCCTGCGGGTCGCCCGCGTACGACATGATCTTGGCGAAGCTCTCCAGCGCCTTGGTCACCTGCGGGCTGTTCCAGTCGGCGCCCGGCTTGAACAGCGCGTTGTAGGCGTCGGTGCCCATCGAGCCGAGCAGGACGTTCTCCATCAGGTGGGTGACGGTCCACTCGGAGCCGATCGACAGCGGGATCTTGCCCTTGGCCTTGACCTTCTCCAGGTCCGCGATGAACTCGTCGATCGTCTTGGGCGCGGCGGCCACGCCGGCCTCCTTGAGCACGGCCGGGTTGAACCACAGCACGTTGGACCGGTGGATGTTCACCGGCACCGAGTAGATCTTGCCCTCGACGCTGATCTGGTCGACGAGCTGCGTGGGGAAGACGTCCTTCAGCTTCAGCTCGTCATAAAGGAAGGTCAGGTCCTCCAGGTTGCCGGCCTTGATGTAGCCCTGCAGCTCGGCGCCCGCGTGTCCCTGGAAGGTGTCGGGCGGGGTGTTGGCCTGGAGCTTCGACTGGAGCAGGGCCTTGGCCTTGTCACCGGAGCCGCCCGCCACCGCGGCGTCGAAGAATGTGTAGTTCGGATTCTGCTGCTCGAAGATCTTCTTCATCGCCTGGAGGCCGTCGGCCTCACCGGGCCCCGTCCACCAGGAGAAGACCTCAACCTGTTTCTTCTCCCCGCCGCCGCCACTCGCCGCCGGCGACTGGGACGCCTGTCCGGCTCCGCCGCCACCGCCACAGGCCACCAGGCTCAACGCGCTCACGATCGAGATCGAGACGGTCGCTAACCACCGTCGCATCGCACACCATCCCTTCGAAGCCCCCCGAAGTTGGTGATTTGACAACGTTGTCAACCAACGGCCATCTACCCACTTCCCGCCGCGCGGCGTCAAGGGATGGGCGGGTAACAGCTCCGCATACTCAGCGGACCCGCTCCAGCCCGCCCTCCGGGCCCGTCACGACCGTGACGCTGAAGTCGTAGCTCGTGCCGGGCAGATCGCCGCCGCCCGCCGCGACCACCAGCGCGCCCTTGGACACGCCCAGGCCGACCAGCGCGACCAGGTCGCACCCGCCGTCGGGCGGCCACGTGGCCAGCACGACGTCGGACTCGGCCAGACGTACGGGCAGGTCGAGCTCCGCCATCCTGGACAGCAGGTCGGCGTGGGACATCCGGCGGCCGTCCGCCGTCAGCAGCGCGGTCTGGCGCTTGGCGTCGAGCGCGGGCAGCGGGGTGGGCTCCAGCGTGAGCAGGCCGCGGAAGTCGATCGTGTCGAGCGCCGTGCCCAGCGAGACGACCTGGCGCACCCGGGACTCGTCCGCCGCCAGCACCGCCGTGTCCGCCAGGTCGGGGGTGGTGATCAGGGTGCGCGCGTCGCACTCCCGCAGCCACGCGGCCACCTCGCCGGCGCCGAGCGCGGGGTCGATCGGCGCCGCGACGCCACCCGCCGCCAGCACGGTGTGCACGGCCAGCGTCTGCGCGCCGGCCGTCGAGACGTGCACGCCCACCACCTGGTCGCGCCGCGCGCCCCTGCGGACGAGCCCCGAGGCCGCCCTGGTCACCTCGGTCACCAGCCGGCGGTAGCCGTAGACGTGGCCGCCGCGCAGATCGACGAGCGCCGGCCGCTCCCCGCGCTCGTACGCCCGGCGGAACACCTCGTGGATCACGGTCCCCGTGGTCGAGGCGGCAGGGTTCATGACCGTCAACGTACGGCCGCCGGGCAACGCGCAGCATCCACCGATGTATGTAGGCAGATGTGCATTCCCGTGGGCGGGCCCGAGCCCTGCGCGACTCGAGCCCGCTGTCACGCGCCCGGAGCCGGGCCCCCACCCCTCCGAGGAGGCCCAGCCCCGCGTGGACGCGTGACGTCCCCGATGGACCGGCCGCGAGAGGCGGCCGATCACACGTAGCAACGGTAGGTGTGCATACGTGGGCCGCACATGCGCTGACATGGCCATTCGACGATGTAAAACGGCCGGCCCGGCAATGTGTAGAGAGGTGCGCGGATCAACGGCTCTCGATCACCCATGCGGCAATCTGTGTACGTGTGGAGAAGCCCAGCTTGGACAGGATGTTGGCCACGTGCCGCGCGGCGGTCGCCGGACTGATGACCAGTTCGTCGGCTATGGCCCGGTTGCTGAGCCCTCTGGCGATCAGGTCGGCGATCTCACGTTCCCTGGCCGTGAGCCGGCTGTCCTGGTTGACCGGTACGACCGGCTCGACCCGGCGTTCGGGCAGCGCGCCGTCCAGGGCGCAGGCCACGGCCTGCTCGGCGGTCATCCCCGCGCCCTCGGCCCACAACATGCCGACCACGGCCTCGCCCAGCCCGGCCCGCGCCGGTCGCAGGACGTCCTCCGTACGCGCGTCCGGCTGGCGGCTGCGCAGCGCCACCGACGCGGCGGCCAGCAGGACCGCCCGCCGGTGGTCGCCCTCCGCGGAGACCAGCACCGCCCACTCCTCCAGCCGCCTGGCGATGCCCGCGCGCAGCCCCGCGTCGCGGCTGAGCACCAGCGCCTCGGTGAACCTGACCCTGGCCTCCACCAGGTCTCCCTGGTCGAGCGCCACCTTGCCGAGCCCGGCCAGGCAGCTCACGATCTGCTGCCTGGCGTCCACGTGCCGCAGCAGGCTCAGCCCCGACTCGTAGTGCCGCTTGGCCGTCACGAGGTCGCCCGAGCGCCTGGCGACCTGGGCGAGCCCGATGTGGGCGTAGGACTGGCCGACGTGGTTGTCGAGCCCCTCGCTGATCGCCAGCACCTCCTCGAACCCGCGCTGCGCCTCCCGCAGGCGGCCGTGGTGCAGGCCGAACTGGGCCCGGGTGCCCTGGGCCAGCGACTCCAGGATGAGGTCGCCGGCGCTCCTGGCCATCTCCAGCGCGCGGGCCAGGGTGTCGGGCTTGCCGGTGAGCTGGGCCAGCACGATCGTGCCGACGGCCTCGCCGTACCCGTCGCCGGCGGCCCTGCACAGGTCGAGCCCGGCGCGGGCGCACCACGTGGCCAGCTCCAGGTCACCCGCCGCCAGCGCCAGCTCGCCGCGCAGGATCGTGGCCTGGCCGCGCAGCGCCGGCCGCACCTGCGGGACCTCGAGGGACAGCAGCCGGTCGAGCCGCTCGGCCGTGTCGAGCTTCCTGCCGCTGCCGACCAGCAGGTAGCGCACGTCGGTCAGCAGGCCCAGCGCGATCTCCGGCAGGCCGATGGCGATCGACCAGTCGCACGCCGCGCCGACCTCGACCTTGAGGGCGTCGAACAGGTTCACGTACCGCTCGATCACCGGCCACGACGTGCGCACCCCCGGCGCGATCGTCTCCTTGAACCGGCGCGCCATCGCGGCCAGCGCCATCAGGTGCCTGCGCCGCAGCTCCGTCTCCTCGCCGGACTCGGCGAGCTGCTCCAGGGCGTAGTCGCGGACGGTCTCCAGCAGCCGGTAACGCGCCTGACCGGCGATCTCCCCGTCGAGGGCGACCAGCGACTTGTCCACCAGATCACACAGTCTGAGCAGCACGTCCTCCTCGGGCAGCCCCGGGCCCGAGCAGACCTCCTCGGCCAGGTCGAGCGTCCACGAGGAGCGGAAGGCGGCCGTGCGGCGCAGCAGCAGCCGCTCCTGCGGGGAAAGCAGCCGGTAGCTCCAGTCCACCGCGGCCCTGAGCGTGCGGTGCCGGGCCGGAGCCGTACGCGCGCCGCCCGCCAGCAGCCTGAACCGGTCGTCCAGCCGCTCGGCGAGCTGGCCCACGGACAGGACCCGCACCATGGCGGCGGCCAGCTCGATCGCCAGCGGCAGGCCGTCGAGCGCCTGGCACAGCTCCGCGACCAGCGGCCGGTGCTCGTCGGTCAGCTCGAAGTCGGGCCTGGCGGCGGTGGCCCTGGCCACGAACAGCCGCACGGCCTCGCTCTCCTCCCCGTCCACCGACAGGGGCGGCACCCGCCACACGGTCTCGCCGGGCACCCGCAGCGGCTCCCTGCTGGTGGCCAGCACGGTGAGCCCGGGGCAGGCGCCGAGCAGGTCACGGCACAGCTCCGCGCACTCCCCGATCACGGGCTCGCAGTTGTCGAGCACCAGGAGCGCGCGCCGTCCCGCGATCGACTCGGCCAGCTCGCCCGCGATGCCGAGCGCGGCGGCGACGTAGCCTCTCAGCTCGCCCTTCTCCAGGTCGGCCAGCTCGATCAGCCACACGCCGCCCGGATGGTCGGGGGCGACCCTGGCCGCGAGCCGCAGGGCCAGCCGGGTCTTCCCGATGCCCCCCGCGCCGCAGAGGGTCACGGCCCGGGAGACGCGCATCAGCTGGACGAGCTCATCGAGGTCGGACTCCCGGCCCACGAACGCATTTGGCTCGGCCGGCAGGTTGCTGAAGTCGGCGGATCGCAGCATCACTGTGAGTGTGTCACCAACTACGCCGCGCGCCCAGACATAATCGGTGGAGATCTGTCAGTGCCCGTGGGCACACTCAAGTCATGGCCGATGAGCCGCTCGAGCTCGGCGAGATCTCCTTCTCCGACTGGTATGCCCATCAGGACAAGCTGGCGGCGGTCGGCTTCCTGACCATCGCCAGGCGACTGCCCTCACTCGTGGCGCAGGCGATGCGCATGGCCTGGCGGGCCAGCCGGCGCGACACCCTCGCCACCATCACGCTCAACCTCCTCGGCGGCGTCTTCACGGCCTTCGGCCTGCTGGCGACCACCGGCGTCCTGACCGCCCTCTTCAGCGAGGGCCCGACCCCCGATCGCGTGCTGGCCGCGCTGCCCAGCCTCGTCCTGGTCGGGGCCGCCGCGACGCTCCGCACCGCCGTCCAGGCCGGCGCGGGCTGGGCGCAGGCCCGCCTCGACCCCCAGGTGAGCCGGCTCACCGAGGAGCGCCTGTACGGGCTGACCAGCCGGGTGGAGCTCGTGGCCTACGACGACCCCGACTTCCACGACGCGTTGCAGCGGGCCAAGTTACGCGGCGTGGCCATGGCCGACTCGGTGGTGTCGTCGGCCATCAACGTGGTCACGGCCGCGGTCGGCATCACGGCGGTGGCCGGCGTCCTGGGCGTGCTCCACCCCGTACTGCTCCCGCTCCTCCTGCTGGCGGTGCTGCCCGACGCGTGGGCGGCGGTCCGCAGCGCCAAGATGCGCTACACCACCCTCTACGCCCTCATCCCCGCCAACCGCCGCAAATGGATCATCGCGGAGCTGCTGGCCGACCGCGAGCCCGCGGCCGAGGTGCGCTCGTTCACCATGCGCGGTTTCCTGCTGCGCATGTACGACGCCGTGGCCAGGGCCGAGCAGGAGGTCATGCTCAAGCTCGCCCGGCGCCAGACCGTCGCCCGGCTCATCGGCGAGGCCCTCGGCGGCGTCGGCTCCGCCCTCGTCTACGTCGCCCTCGGCCTGCTCCTGGCCCTGGCCGCCATCCCCCTGGCGGTGGCGGGCACCGCCGTCCTGGCGATCAGGTCGGGGCAGCAGTCGCTGAGCAACCTCATGTTCGCCACCAACCGCCTCTACGAAGAGGGCCTCTACTTCACCGACTTCCTGGAGTTCTGCGCCGACGCCGAACGCCGCATCCCCGCCGCGCGCGAGGAGTCGGTGCCCGAGAGCTTCGAGCGCATCGTCGCCTCCGGCATCACCTTCACCTACCCCGGCGCCGAGGAGCCCGCCCTGCGCGAGGTGTCCATCGAGATCAAACGCGGCGAGGTCATCGCCTTCGTCGGCGAGAACGGCTCCGGCAAGACCACCCTCGCCAAAATCCTGTCCGGCCTCTACGAACCCGACACCGGCACCGTCCGCTGGGACGACACCGACCTGCGCCAGGTCGCCCCCGAACACCTGCGCCGCCGCACCGCCGTCATCGCCCAGGACCACACCCGCTGGCCCCTCACCGCCCGCTACAACATCACCATGGGCACCGGCAAAGGCGAACCCGC